>JAFYNA010000157.1 GCA_017549925.1 Clostridia bacterium
TCAACTACGGGCAGATCGCTGTCGGAGCCCATGATAATGGCAACTTTTTTCATAGCGGCAAAATGATCCTTTCTGTTGGTAAATCGGTCAAATAAATGAAAGAAACCGGAGTTCCTTGTTCTGCACAGCCCGCAGAATGGAAAATCCGGTCAAAAATGGGCGAAAGACACCTGCACGGGCGCAATGCTCCCGTATGTGTAAGCATTCATAGACGTATGTTTTCTTCGAACAAAACACGCAAGCTTCACAGCGGTCCGCCCCTTTCAAAAAAATACATATTATTCTACCATGTAAGGCGTTTTTTGTCAACGGATTAGGGAAAAATAAATGAACTTTTTCGTATTTTACAGAGGAGAGGGCAAAAAGCTCCTCCTTTCTCGTCTCTTTGTCAAAAAAGATGTTCCCGAAACTTGACAAACGCTTCATTATAGGGTAAACTACATCGAAAGATACCCCCGAAAGGAGTATATACCGATGGTAGGAACGTTGATCATCAATCACGGTTTAAGCGGTGAAAAATATATGGAGCAGGTGGCGCTTTACGAGGAAGCTGCCGCCCGCTTGGGCATCTCCTTACAGGTCTGCACCAACGCACAGCGACCCGCCTCCTTTGGGGAGTTCGTTTTATTTTTGGATAAGGACGTGATCCTTGCCCGCACCCTTGAGCTTGCGGGAATTCCCGTTTTCAATTCCGCCTTTGCCATCGCCCTGTGCGACGATAAAGCCCGCACCTATCTTGCCTTGGCGGAGCAGGAGATCCCCATGCCAAAAACTCTGGTTTTACCCATGACCTTCTTCGAGACCGATTGGACGGACAATCCTTTCCTGCCTTACGCGGAAGCGGAGCTTGGCTATCCCATGGTGGTCAAGGAGGCCTGCGGCTCCTTCGGCTGGCAGGTGTGGCTTGTTTCCTGCCGGGAGGAGCTGGTGGAGCGTATCAACAGCATCTCTCCCAAGCGAACCCTTCTCCAATCCTTTGTTGCCTCCTCCAAGGGCAGGGACGTGCGGATCAACGTGGTAGGTGGCAAAGCGGTGGCAAGTATGTACCGCTATTCCGAGACGGATTTTCGCGCCAATATTTCTTCCGGCGGCAGTATGAAGCCCTACACTCCCACGGCGGAGCAGGAGGCATTGGCCATCCGTGCCTGCAAGGCCTTGGGCTTGGATTTCGGCGGCGTGGATCTTCTCTTTGGCGAGAACGATACCCCCTTGCTTTGCGAGGTCAATTCCAACGCTCATATCAAGAACATCCTGACCTGCACCGGCATCAACGTGGCGGAGCATATTCTTGCCTATATCCGAGAGAAATGTGAGGCAAGCGAATGAAGGGCTGGCTGATCTACGATCCTGCGGGCGCTAAGCGGAACAAGACCTTCATCGACTTTTGGTTTTCCGCCGCGGAAAAGCGGGGCGTGGAGCTGGAGCTGCATCTGACGGATGTCCCCCTCCCCACGGAGAACCCGGATTTTGCCGTGGTGCGCACCATGGATCCCTTGCTTTCTAAGACTTTGGAAGCCCGCGGTATCCCCACCTTCAATTCCTCGGAGGTCAGTACCCTTTGCAACGATAAATGGAATACCTACCGTTTGGCGGATCGCTTGGGCGTTCCGTACCCCAAAACGGAATACATTCCCGATCCCGCGCAGATGTCTGACCGCCCCTACCCCTATGTGCTGAAGGCCTGCGGAGGTCACGGCGGCACTCAGGTATTCCTTGTGAAAAACAGGGAAGATGCAGAAACGGCAAAAAAAGCCTTGGCAGGCATCCCCTCCGTATTGCAGGAGCCCGTCTCCGATTTGGGGAAGGATCTGCGGGTCTACGTTTTGGGCGAAACGATCCTTGCGGGAATGTTGCGGGTCTCCCATACCGATTTCCGCAGTAATTTTTGTCTGGGCGGCACTGCCGTACCCCATACCCTTACCCCCGAGGAGGAGGAGATCGTCCGCGCCTTTACCCAAGCCCTCCCGCTGGGACTTGCGGGAATCGATCTGATCTACCACCAAGGGAAACCCGTTTTCAACGAGATCGAGGACGTGGTGGGATGCCGTATGCTCTATACCCATACGGAGGTAGATCCCGTGTCTCTCTACCTGGATTGGATCCTGGAACAGAGAATGTGACGAAAGACGGGCGGAACAGCTTCCCAAATTTTGTAGGAATTTTCATTGCCACGGGGCAGAAAATGTGGTACAATATGTCGATAAAAATTGTAGTATGATAGATTGGAGCAAACCGTTTTGGTACGTAAGGATTTAAGAAACATCGCTATCATCGCCCACGTTGACCATGGTAAGACCACCTTGGTGGACGAAATGTTAAAGCAGGGCGGTATCTTCCGCGAGAATCAGGTCACCGAGGATCGCGTTATGGATTCCAACGCCCTGGAGCGCGAGCGCGGCATCACCATTCTTGCCAAGAACACCGCCATCCACTACGAGGATGTTAAGATCAACGTAGTTGACACTCCCGGACATGCCGACTTCGGTGGGGAAGTGGAACGTATTCTGAAGATGGTAAACGGCGTTATCCTGCTGGTAGACTCCGCAGAAGGCCCTATGCCCCAGACCCGTTTCGTGTTGCAGAAGGCTTTGGAGCTGAACCACCGCGTGATCGTTGTGGTGAACAAGATCGATAAGCCCGATGCCCGTCTGGACGAGGTTCCCGATGAGGTTTTGGAGCTGCTTATCGACCTGGATGCCAACGACGAACAGCTGGAAAGCCCCGTGCTGTTCTGCTCCGGCAGAGACGGCACCGCGTCTCTTACCCCCTACGAGAAGGGCGAGGATCTCCAGCCCTTGTTCCGTACCATTCTGGATTATATTCCCGCTCCCGAGGGCGAGCCCGAGGAGGAGCTTCAGCTTTTGGTTTCCTCCATCGACTATAACGAGTACGTGGGCAGAATCGGTATCGGCAGAATTGAGCGCGGTACCGTAAAGGTGAACCAGGAGGTCTGCATCACCAACTACCACACCGGCGCCGCTCCCAAGAAGACCAGAATCGTCAGCCTTTATCAGATCGACGGCTTGAACCGTGTCCCCGTGGAATCCGCTTCCGTGGGCGACATCGTCTGCTTCTCCGGTGCAGAAAACATTACCATCGGCGATACCGTTACCTCTGTGCTGTGCCCCGAGCCCTTGGAATTTGTCAAGGTCAGCGAGCCCACCATGGAGATGACCTTCTCCGTCAACGATTCTCCCTTTGCGGGCAAGGAAGGTAAGTTCGTTACCACCCGTCAGCTCCGCGACCGCTTGTATAAGGAGCTGCAGAAGGACGTTTCCCTGCGTGTTGAGGACGGCGACACCACCGATAGCTTCAAGGTCTGCGGCAGAGGCGAAATGCACCTCTCCATCCTGATCGAGAATATGCGCCGTGAGGGCTACGAGATGTCTTGCTCCACCCCCAAGGTGCTTTATAAAGAGATCGACGGCGAACGTAACGAGCCCATCGAATTGGTTTATATCGACGTACCCAATGAATATTCCGGCTCCGTCATCGAGGAGCTGAGCCGCCGCAAGGGCGAGCTGTTGGCCATGAACCCCAACGCCGCAGGCACCCGTATGAAGATCGAGTATAAGATCCCCACACGCTGTCTGCTGGGCTACCGCAGTATGTTTATGACCATGACCAGAGGCGAGGGCATTATGAACACCGTGTTCGATTGCTACGAGCCCTTCCGCGGCGAGATCCAGTTGCGCTTCACAGGCTCTCTGGTTGCCTCCGAGGCGGGTGAGACCACCTCCTACGGTCTGTACAACACCCAGGAGCGCGGCAATATGTTCTTAGGGCCGGCAACCAAGGTCTACGAGGGTCAGATCGTGGGTATGAACCCCAAGCAGGGCGACATCGTTGTCAATCCCTGCAAGCAGAAGCACCTCACCGCCATCCGTTCCTCCGGTGCGGATGAAAAGCTGATCCTGGTTCCCCCGATCATCTTCTCTCTGGAGGAGGCCATCGAGTTTATCAGTGACGACGAGCTCATCGAGGTCACTCCCAAGAGCATCCGTCTCCGTAAGCGCATTCTGGATAAGGATGCCCGTTTGAAGGCAGAGGCCAAGGCAAGAAGAGGTCAGAACTGATATGCGTATTTTATTTCAAGGTGACAGCGTCACCGATGCAGGCAGAAACCGCGAAGATCCCATGGATCTGGGCCCCGGCTACGTCTCCGTAGCGGCAGAGCTTCTGCAGGATGCCTTCCCCGAAACCGAGTTTACCTTCTTTAACCGCGGCATTGGCGGCAACCGTACCGAGCATCTGGTGCAGAGACTGCAATCCGATTTCCTGGATCTGAACCCCGACATCGTCACCATTCTGGTGGGTGTCAACGATAGCTGGCATATCTACGATAAATACGCATTGGTGAACACCACCCACGAGATGACCGAGCAGAATTACCGCACCGTGCTGGAGGCCTTGAAGGCGCGCAATATCCCTGTGATCATGATGGAGCCCTTCTGTCTCCCCACACCCGCTACCCGGGAGTTCCGCATGGATCTCTACGGTAAGATCGAGGTGATCCGCCGCCTCGCCCGGGAGTACGCAGTGGCCTATATTCCCCTGGACGGACTTGCCCAGGCGGAAGGGGTTGCCCACGGCACCCTCTACCTCGCCGACGACGGTATCCACCCCAATACCCAGGGCAGAAAATGGCTTGGCAACTTGGTTGCCGAGGCATTAAAGCCCATCATCGCCGAGAAACTTAAAAAAGCATAATCCCTTCAAAACGTACCTGCCTCCCTGCGGGTACGTTTTTTCAAAAAATACGCTATATTTTTTTACCCTTTGAACCTTTTTGCGGTTTTATCCGACTATATAAGTGAAACCGGTTTCAAGAACACTTTTCAAGGAGGTGATAATTTGATTGAATTTGAAAAGCTGCTGCAGGAAAATTACCTGCCCTTGGAACGATACGTGAAGTTCAAGATCTCCAACAAGCACGATGCGGAGGATCTGATCCAGGAAACCTGCCTTGCCGCCACGGAAAAATTTTCTTCCCTGCAAAATCCCGCCGCCTTCAAGGGGTGGTTGATCGGTATCGCAAGCCATAAATGCAACGATTATTACAGAAAAAAAGCAAAGGATATGAACATTTCCTTGGATACCCTCTCCGAATCGGCGTTGACAATGGGCAGGCAGGGAATCACCGTCCAAACCACCGTTCGGGAGACCTTAGAATCTCTGGGCGATAAAGAAAAACAGATCCTTTACTTGTATTTCTTCAAAAATCTCTCCCAGGAAGAGATCGCCAAAAAGCTTTCCGTTCCCATCGGTACGGTGAAAAGCCGCCTGCATTACGCCAAAGAAAAATTCAAGCAACATTATCCCTGCAAATCACAAAAAGGAGAAACCAATATGAAAAAATTGCCTATGATCCTGCCTGCGTATAAAATTGAAAGATCCGAACTTGTACCGTTTGCTGTGCTCCATGAAGAATTGCCGGGAATGTTTGTGATTCCCAAAAAGGGCGAAACAGTTTCCTTTGGAATGTACGATATGCCGGAGCGAAAACAGAACGGCGCATATCGGCTGTGTGTTAACGGAACGATTGAACTGCATGGAATTCAGGGCGTTTCGATCCAAAAGGAGTACAACGAGCGCTCCTTGAAGGAGGAAACGATTGTGTTTGCTCAATTGACAGACACGCATTGCAAATATTTGGGCGGAGTTTATGCCGACGAAAACGGAAATCAAAAAATCATTACTTTTTTGGATCCTGAATTTGCCCGGGATTACGGAATCGGTGAGGATAATTGCGGCTTCCCGACCCACCGCGTCCCCGAGGGTAAAATTACGGAAACGGGAAATCAGCTTACTATGTTAACGGACAACGATGTTTCAGATATCGTCGGAAGATATACGGTAACCATTCGCGAAATCTCCTACGACACCGTTCGACTGATTGATTTTCAAGAGGGGGCTCAAGGCGGAATGCTTTGTGAGCATTATCTTGACCAAAACGGCAGAACCATCCTCTGGCGCAGATTCAACCGTAATGACTGGGCGTATAACCGTTACGGCAAGCTTTGGACGGAGATGTTCCCCGAAAATGAGACTCTCACCGTGAACGGCGAAACCTACGTCCATTGGTACGATTGCATCACCGATTACATCTTGTAATGTTTTGCTACCCGAAAACGATAGTTTTCGGCAATGAAAGTTTTTGGGGAACCAACCCCTTTTTACAAAAAGGGGTTGGTTGCGTCCCTCCCTCCCAAAACAAAAAACCGCCGAGAGTTCACTCCTCCCGACGGTTTTTTTATGTCTTTCTTACTTCGCTCTTGCGGCGATGAGATCAGCCATCTCACCAACGTTCTTCATAGAGCTGACTTCCTTCATGGTGAACTTCACCTTGAACTCACGCTCCACAGCGCCGATGAGGGTGATATGCTCCAAGCTGTCCCAATCCTCAATATCCTTTGCGGTGGTCTTGCGGGTCACCACGATGCTGCCATCGTCAAAAACCTTGCGGAAAATCTTGTTCAGTCTGGTAAAAAGCTCTGCTTCTGTCATTTCAAATCTCCTCCGTTGATACGAATAACGTGATTTTGCACTTGATAATTCTCGGTAAGAAGCTCCCAAACGGTGTTACCTTCTTGGTCCTCACTGACCTTGGTAAAGCCAAACTTGCCGTAAAGCTCTCTCACCATATTGTTTTTAGCGGTGGGGTAGTAGTAGCCCACAATGCGGCAAATGCCCTGCTCCTTTGCCTTGGCAACCACCTCGTCCAGCATGGCAAACTCCATGTCCTTCTTCAAAACGCGGCAGCTCATCAGCCAAAGCTCCATGTGAAGCTCCTCTGCTTCTTTTCTGCCAATGACCACGGAAACCACGCCGTTGTCCCCAAAGCGATCCACCAGCTTGCCGTAAAGAGCAATGTGCTTCCCGTCGGAGGCTGCAGCGCGGATCTCATCCTCGGTGTATCTGCGGGTGGTGAGGTTGAATTGGTTGGACTTGTTGGTCAGCTGGGTGATGCGGGACATATACACCTCGGGGAAGGGAAGGATCTCGCCCTTCATGTCCAGACTGAGAAGATACTCGGTGTAATCTCCAAAGGTCAATTCCGCCTTGGCACGCTCCGCGTTGGCCTTGTACATCTCGTTGCGCTTGATATCGTCCTCACTGATCACAGTTGCTTCAAAATATCCGTTCCGATCCAAGGTGCGGATATACTCGGCAGGGGTGTCCATGTCGGGTACCGCAATGCCGGCAATGCTGCTCTTTACCAAGGCCCGCTCCGTGGGGTTGTCGTCGGCAAAAACAAAGGAATCAATGCCCAAATTCATCTCCGCCGCCGTCTGCATCAGATTGCGATCCTTGTTCTCCCAGTCTGCCTTGATGACGATAAAATCATCCGGGCGCAAAACGCCGTCGGGATGGTTCAAGCCGTCAAGAGCGTTCTGCAGGTCATTTTTGGAAGCCACCGTCAGCATCACGCCCAGCTTTTTCTGCTCTTTTACGTAGTTCTGGAAGGCCTTAAAGCACTCTGCCGTGGCGTTTTCACTGCCGATCTCAATGCCGTCCACACCGTCATCACCCACAACACCGCCCCAAAGGGTGTTGTCCAGATCCAAGGCGAGAACCTTCTTGTTCTTACCGTAAAGAGACTTGATGATCCGCACCGTGTTGAACGCCCAGTGGGGGATGGCCTCCAAGGCGCAGGGATACTTGTACAAATACCAAACGGAATCATCCAGCCACTTGTCCAGCCCATAGCAAGCGGAAACGTACTGAATGTCGTTGATATAGAAGCTGTCCTCACCCATGGCATACTCTGCAAAGGCCATGTTCAAGCGGTTAGCAAAGCGGGTAGCGCCGCTAACGTCCCAAGCATCGCGGTTGCCCAACAAACGGTATCCCGGGAACTCGAAATTGTTCTGAATGATGGGGCAACGGAACTTCTCCTTCAAACGCTTCCACATGGCTTCATACTGCCCGAAAACCTCGTTGAAACGACTGTCAACAACCTCGGAAGACTCGCCTCTCTGGGGGAGATACTTCACCAAATTGCGGAAGGAGGTATGAATATAGATCAGATCGGGAGCAAATTCATCCAGCTCGGGGTTGCCGAACATGGCATCCTCCGCATACTGCCCGTACTCGGATTGATAGAACACGGGAGCGATCCCCGCATCCAAAAGGAAAATCTCCATCATCTTGCAGAAATCGTTGGTGGTGGAGCCGCCCAGCACCGCGATCCGCTTGGTGATCCGCTTACTGCCGTCGTTTACCAGCTCTCTGCGGAGGGATCTTTTGTTTTCAAAAAGCTCTTTCCCGTCAAAGGGATACGTCAAAGATATCATAGTTTCCTCACAGTTCTGTCAAACGAAGGATATTGTCTCTCGCAGAAGATGCCACGGAGAAGGCCGCAAGGTTCAAGGAAACGTCGGTGATGCCGTTTTCTTCGATAAACTCCAATACGTTGCAGTTGAACTTACGGTAGTCGATCACGTAAACCTCTTCAAAACCGGCCAGCAGGAACGGGGCAAGGGCATTGCCAAAGCTGTCCTTGATCACAAGGAGCTTTCTGCCGTTTTTCACACCGGTCTCCACCCGCACCGCATAGCTGTCGCCGTGGATGAATTTGGAATAGGTCTTCGAGGAAGAGAATAAGCTCCCCTCAAACTTAAACGTGTAGCTCTGGTCGTAATAATAAGCGGTATACGCCTGGGTGGGCTCGTACCAAGTGAAGGTTTCCGGATACTTTTCCAGCTCCTCTACACCGTATCCGGTAACGATAGATCCCAAAAAGCCGTCGAAAGAGTTGGCGGTAAAGTTGTCCAGCGTAACAAACTCCACGCCTGCTTCCTTACAGAGGGCTTCTGCCGCGTAATAGGCTCCCAAGGCCATCCAATGGTGATCGGTCTTGGCGTAAATATACTCGTCCGTATGCTGATTCAAAGCCCCCAAAACGTCCACGTAGGTTACGTTTTCCAGACCGTCTCTCAACCCGCCGAAGCAATCCGCAGTGCGGGAGATAGAGCCCTCATATCCTTCGGGTGCATAGAAGGCACAGGCCAAGGGGATGGGCATAGCGTATACGTTTACGCTGTCGCCCACGCGCTTTTTAAATTCGTTAAAGACCTCTGCGGTATATCCGCCGCCCTTGGCAGAACCGCCAAAGGGCTCCATACCTCTGTCACCGTAAACGATAAAGCCGTTTACCTTGTGAGGCTTGGTGTTTTCCTCGGGTTCTTTGCTTTCCTCGGGTTCTTTGCTTTCCTCGGGTTCTTTGCTTTCCTCGGGTTCCTTGCTTTCCTCGGGAGCGGAGCTTTCCTCCGGTTCATCGCTTTCTTCCGGCAACGAAGATTCCTCGGATACGTCGCTTTCTTCACTGCTTTCTTCGGGGAAAACGTCCGAGATCATGGTGGAGGAAGATGCCTCGCTTTCCTCACGGGAGGGAAGTGAGATCTCCGGTGCTTCGGAGGGCTCGGCAAGGGAGGAGACCCCGAGGGAAGAGCTTTCCATGGAGGTCGTTCCCTGCTCCTCGGCGCATGCGGCCAGCAGACAGAGACATACCAAAACCAGTAATATAGCGATCAGATAGTTCCTCATTTGATCAAGCCTTCCAACTTCTGAATATACGCGTTTCCGATCGCAGAATAGGTGCATTCCGCAAACAGTACGTCGGTAATGCCCTGTTGTTCCGTGAAGTCATCCAGATGGATCCGGAACTCTCTGGCGTCAACCACGTAGATCTCCTCAAAGGAGTACAGCAGATAGGGAACCAGTGCGTTGCCGTAGCTGTCTTTGACGATCAACAGCTTTCTGCCGTTGTTGCAAGCGTTGGACTTGATCTTAACGGAATAAGAGTCGCCGCCGATGAAGGTGAGGTACCAGCTGGAAACAGCGTTGTCACCCACCTTGTGGAAGAAGCTGTCTCTTTTCCTGGGGTTTTGGAAGCTTTGATCGTAGGTTTCGTAGGTGTAGGTTGCCTTGGGCACGTAGGTCACGAAATCCTCGGGGTTGTTCTTGACCACGTCGTGATAGTTCGTCCATGCGTAGAGGGTGCCTCTGTAGCCCTCGCGAACGTTTTTCGAATAAGTGGAAATATCCTGGAAGGGAAGCCCGAGATCGGAAGCAAACTGCTTTACTGCGTAATACGCCCCCAAAGAACTCCAGTGATGGTCGGTGCGCATATAGATATCTTCGTTCTTGTGAGCCATCAGAATGTCGTAGATATTGATCGCCTGTACTTGGTCGGAGTACAGCTTATCCAGGTTCTTCAGGTCGTTGAGAGTCCTTCCCGCAAACTGCTTGTACGAAGGAGACTTGTCCAAATAGAACGCCGCCGCCTTAGGGATCACCATAGAGTACACGTTCAGTTCGGGATTGTTTGCGGCAAAGGTGTTCAGAGCATCGGCGAATCTGGGCAGCTTATTCAGATTGGGGTCGCCGTAATATACCTCCATGACACGGGTGCCAAGAATAACGAGGCTGTCGTAAATGATCTCGGGGGGAGCATCCTCTCCTCCCGGATCCTGAGAAGGCTCTTCGGAAGGGCTGTCCGGCTCGGAACTGTTTCCGCTGCCGGAGGAGCTTTCGGAGCCGGAGGGCTCGTCGCTTTCGGGCGGCAGAGAAATGTCACCACCCCAAGAAACGTCGGGTTCGGAATAGCCGGGATCCTCGCTGGGAATGTTGATGCCGCCGATAATGATCTCTTCTTCACCTTCTTCGGTCAGGATTACGGTCTCCTTACCGAACCAGGTCTTCAGCTCGGCGTAATATTCACCCTTGAGGGTGTCACGCATGAAAACGGTATCGGAAAAATATTTGCCAAGCTGTGCGGTATAGCTGCCGTCGAAGAGGGAACTCCAGGAAAACTCCGGGAGCTTTGCCAACGTATCGTAGTTGGAAACGGTGGTTCTGGGCAGAAGGGTGCAGAACACGAACAGGAACAGGAAAGTTCCCAAGATCAGCATAGACCCTATAGCCTTCGCCAGCTTTAATAAAGCGGTTTGTTTTTTACTCATGGATAATACCTCAAAGCATCAGAAGCGGAAATAAAGGAACGGATTGTTGTTGGAGGAGATCAGGAAGATCATGCAGATCACCAGCAGCGCCGCGCAGAACACGGAAGAAACCAACTGCGCCGTGGCACGGACGGGGATGCTGCAGCCCTTGATTTTTTCCTTTGCCCATCCCAAAACGGGGAAGCAGATCACAACGGAAAGCAAGAAGATCCAGATGTACTTCATCAGGTACACGGAGGACAGCACCGATTCGTTGTAGGGTCCGCTGGTAAATTCCTCCGCGCGGAAGAATCCGTTGCCGGAGAAGCCGAAGAGGTTCCCCAGGAACTTGCCCATGGCGGAGAAGAAATCTCCCAGACCGGGGCAGTTATCGTAGTAGAAGATACCGAAGCCGATAAAGATCACGATCTTGTTGTAGATGTGCATGATCACGTTGGGAATCTTCTTCAAGCGCTTCTTGCCCAACTTCTGCTCGATGAAGATGAATACACCGAAATAGAGACCCCAGGCGATAAAGTTCCAGCTTGCACCGTGCCACAGACCCGTGGTGAACCAAACCAAGAACAAGGACAGCACCTGACGGCGCTTGCCGAAGATGGGAAGATACAGCAGATAGTCGCGGAAGAAGCTGCCAAGGGAGATATGCCATCTCTGCCAGAACTCCTGGATGGAGCGGCACATAAAGGGATAGTTGAAGTTCTCGTCAAAGTGGAAGCCGAAGATGCGGCCCATACCGATGGCCATGTCGGAGTATCCCGAGAAGTCAAAGTACACTTGCATGGAGTAAGCGATCAAGCCCACCCAGGTTGCCACCACGGAGCTTGTCTCCGCCGTGTCGGTGAGGTAGGTCTGGGCCAGCAGGGAAAGCTGGTTGGCCAGGATCACCTTCTTGGCAAGACCCAAGATCATACGGCAAAGACCGTCAGAAAGATCGGTGAGGGTGGTTCTGCGGTTATCGATCTCATCCGCAATGGCAGAGTATCTTACGATAGGACCTGCCACCAGCTGAGGGAACAGAGAAATGTAAAGAAGCAGCTTGGAATAACTCTTTTGTACCGCCACGTTCTCCCAGTAAACATCGATGACGTAGGACATGATCTGGAAGGTGTAGAAGCTGATACCCAAGGGAAGCACAATGTTCGCGGCAGGAATGCTCAGCCCAAACAGACGGTTGATGTTTCCGGTGAGGAAGTCGGTATATTTGAACACGCCCAGCATACCGATGTTGAACACCAGAGAAAGGATCAACGACAGCTTGCAAAGCTTATTGCCTCTGTTGGCGGCAATGGATCTGGCAAGCAGATAGTTCACCGCGGCGCTGAGTAGCAAAAGCACCAGCTTTAAAGGCTCACCCCAGGCGTAGAACAGCAAAGAAAACGTCAGAAGAACGGCGTTCCGATAGCGGATCCGCTTAGTAAAAAGATAGCATCCCACACATAGAGGGAAGAAAACGAATAAGAAGGGTATCTCCGCAAAATTCATAGAAAAAAGTTCCTTCCGTGTAAATCAAAAAACGTCCAAAAGTTTATTCAGTTTATTATATCCGAAACCCCTCTTGAAGTCAATACTAAAATAGGAAAACATAAAAAGTTTTAACAATTTTTTGGCGAAAATTTCATAGCCTTCTGACCCTTCCCGTAAGCAGGTTGATCTCGCCTCCCATCAGCAGAATATACATACAAACGTAAAGCCAGAGCATGAAGATCACAATGGCGGAAAGACTGCCGTAAAGACCGGTGTAATCCGCAAAATGCTCCACGTACAAGGAAAACAGCATGGAGAACAGCATCCACCCCGCAGACGCCAGCAATGCCCCGGGAAGTTGGCTTGCAAGGGTTGTCTTTCGGTCGGGAAGCACCGCGTACACCGTGGCAAAGATCCCGGTGAGCAAAAGCAACCCGATGAAGAATCGAAAGGAGGAAAGCCCCTTCATCCATTTTTCCGAGTGGGGAAGACATTCCGCCGCCGTCTCCGCCAGAGACCCGCCAAACACCATCAGCACCAACGCCCCCACGATGGCAAGGATCAAAGCCACGGTATATACCACGGCAAGAAGCCGTACCCTGAGATAACTGCGTTTTTCCTTGACCTCGAAAACGGAGTTCAGCCCGCCCATCAGATAATACACGCTTTTGGAGGCGGACCACAACACCGTAACCGCGGAAAAGGAAGCTAAAAGAGATTCTCCCGTTCCCGGCACCTTTGCCAAGGCCTCCTCCAACAGCAAAGCGGTATCCCCCGGGAAGAACCCGCCCCACCCCTTGGGAAACTCCTCCGCAGGGAGAGGGAACAGACGGAATAACCCGAACACCAGCATCAATAGGGGAACCGCAGACAGCAGAAGAAAAAAAGCCGCCTGGGCGGCGTACGCATCCAGATGATGCGCCTTGATCTTTCTGGAGAAATATCGAAGCACGTACCCCATTTTATGCCGCATCCCTTCGCATTGGGCGTATTTGTGCAAATTGCAAACAAATTCACCCCATATTTTAAAATATTATACTTCCGAAATGGGGGAAATATAATTGACAATTCGAAAAAAATGTGATAAAATAACGAAAATAATCTCTCGCATATGATTCCCCCATGAAAGGTGGGCGTGCCAATGCTTTCTTTAGAGAGCAAACACAGTGCATCCGCGTTGTATTCCCGTTGGGATGAGCGTACCTCTCCCGCCCGTTTTGCGGGGAATGACGACGTGCTGGATATGATCTATTTCGCCAAGCGGAAGGGGAACAAGGTGTTCCTCGTCCGTAAGGGAAGTAAATCCTTGGATCTGTTTGCCACCGTGTTTCGGGGGCAGATCCTGCCTCACGGAGAGGGGAGTGTATTGCAAGGAAGCTTTTCCAAGCGGATTTCCGCGTATCTGCTCTTAGCCGTCCTTCTTGTGCTGGACGGTGCCTTCGCCGCCAAGGCTTACAGCATCGGCGTGCTGGATTGGGCGGGTGCTGTGGGTTGCTTGCTGGTTGCGGCATTGCTGATCCTTGCGGCCATTCCGCTTCCCGGTGCCAGAAAGCGTTACACCGCTTTTATGAGAGACATCACAAATGAAGAATAAACACTGGATATAAAAGGAGCAAAGGATTCTTATGATGGATTTCAACGAAAAATTCGGAAAAGAAGGTCTTACCTACGACGACGTATTGCTGGTGCCCGCAGAGAGCCACGTTTTGCCGGCTGATATCGACACCTCCACTCAGCTGACCGCTTCCATCCGTTTGAACGTTCCGCTGATCACAGCGGCAATGGATACCGTTACCGAGAGCCGTATGGCCATCGCCATCGCCCGTGAAGGCGGTATCGGCGTTATCCACAAGAATATGTCTATTGCGGATCAGGCAGATCAGGTACAGCGTGTAAAGCGCAGTGAGAACGGCGTTATCAACGAGCCCTTCTTCCTTTCTGAGGCACATCTGGTCACCGATGCGTTGGCATTGATGAACAAGTACCGCATTTCCGGCGTTCCCGTTTGCGACGCAGACGGCAAGCTGAAGGGTATTCTTACCAACCGTGATATCCGTTTTCTGGATCGCTACGATATTCCGATCGGCGGCGTTATGACCAAGGATAATCTGGTCACCGGCAAGGTGGGCACCACCCTTGAGGAGGCACAGACCATCCTCCGCGCCCGCAAGATCGAGAAGCTCCCCTTGGTGGACGACAACGGTTATCTGAAGGGTCTGATCACCATCAAGGATATCGAGAAGGCTAAGAAGTACCCCAACGCCGCAAAGGATGCTCAGGGCAGATTGCTCTGCGCCGCCGCTATCGGCGTTACCAAGGACGTTCTGCAGCGTGCCGAGGCGTTGATCGCCGCTGGTGTCGACGCATTGGTTCTGGACTCCGCTCACGGTCATTCCGAGGGTATTATGAACGCTTGCCGCGCCGTAAAGGATGCGTTCCCCGGTGTACAGCTGATTGCAGGTAACATCGCCACCGCCGAGGCTACCGAGGCACTCATCAAGGCAGGTGCAGACTGTATCAAGGTTGGTATCGGCCCCGGCTCTATCTGTACCACCCGCGTGGTTGCAGGTATCGGTGTTCCCCAGATCACCGCGGTATTCGATGCCGCTTCCGTTGCAAGAAAGTATGATGTTCCCGTTATCGCCGACGGCGGTATCAAGTATTCCGGCGACCTGGTCAAGGCCATTGCCGCAGGTGCCAGCGTCGTTATGGTAGGTTCTCTGGTGGCAGGCTGTGAGGAAGCTCCCGGCGAACTGGAGATCTATCAGGGCAGACAGTTCAAGACCTACCGCGGCATGGGCTCTATCGCCGCTATGCAGCAGGGCTCCAGCGACCGTTACTTCCAGGCAACCAACAAGAAGCTTGTTCCCGAGGGCGTGGAAGGCCGTGTGGCATACAAGGGCTTGGTTTCCGACACCGTATACCAGCTCATGGGCGGTCTCCGCTCCGGTATGGGCTACTGCGGTGCCCCCGACGTCAAGACCCTGCAGGAGACCGGCAAGTTCGTCCGCATCACCAACGCAGGTCTGCGCGAGAGCCATCCCCACGACGTTTATATCACCAAGGAAGCGCCCAACTACTCCAAGGGCAACGACTAAAAAAACACCGACTGCCCGTCTTTTCGGGCAGTCGTTTTTCTCGGAGATCATTTTATGACAGAACTGAAACGCTTGACGGGAAGTGACCGTATCCCCGCCGACCATATCCGCTTCTGCAACGGACGGATCGTCAGCTTGATGAGTCTGTACCTCAACTTTATGGAGACTTCCATCACTGCGGAGGCACTTGAAGACGTGGCAAGCTCCTGTTCACTTTCAAGAGAACGCGCCTTTGGCGAATGTCTTGCCGCCCTTTGCGAGGTGGGAACCGACCGTAGCGAACGGGAGTTTACCGCCAACTATATCATTCCCATGGTGCGTGAGCTGGACCCCGCCGTGTTCGAGAACGATCCCTATTACCAAACCGTTCGCATCGCGGAGGGCAAAGCAGGGAAGTGGGAGCTGAAGACCATGGAGCTTGCCCCCTGCCAAGCCTTTGTCTGCAACGATTTCCGTGTGTTTCCCGACGGCAGATTGCTTCCGCAGATCGGCTTCTTCCCCCGAGCTTATCGTTATCCCGCCGTGCTGGAAAATGGCAGGGAATGGATGACCCTCATGCCCAACGAGACGGTAACCACCCTTCCCGCCGTGGAAAAGGCGCACGGAAAGGTGCTGACCTACGGCTTGGGCTTGGGATATTTCCCCTTTATGGCCTCCCGCAAGGACAACGTGGACTCCGTCACCATCGTGGAACGCAGTCCCGAGGTGATCGAGCTGTTCAAGACTCTTTTGCTTCCCCAGTTCCCCCACAAGGATAAGATCCGCGTGATCTGCTCCGATGCCTTCGCTTATTGGGAGCAGGAGATGCCTCGGGAGGGGTATGATTTCGTGTTTGCGGATATTTGGCATGACGTGGGCGACGGCAGGGAGCTGTACCTGAAAATGAGATCCATGGAGCATCTGTCTCCCCAAACGGAATATACCTATTGGCTGGAGGATACCATACGCTGCTATTTGGCGCATGAGCTTTGGCCGCCCAGAATATAAAATAGAGAGGATCTTTCCCGTGATGTGAAAAGATCCTCTTTTTTTATTTCTCAAACAGCTTTGTTCGTTTCAGCAGGTAATACAAAGGCATTCCCAAGCCGTAGCAGGCAATGACCTGCCCGATGGCAATGGAGAGTGCCTGCAAGCCCAATACCAGCCACATCCCCTCGGTGCTTCCGAAGGTGGTGATCCCATACCCAAAGTAAAGTACAAAGGGTACGATCAACGCGTTGAATACCACGCAGGCCAAAGGGGCAAGCCAGTGGAGGCCCTTGCCCTTCAGCTTGTAAGCAACAGCCGCCGCCAAAAAAGTAGCCATACTGCCGAAGATAGCGTCCCAGATGTTTCCCATCAGCATGTTCACCAGGAAACAACCCGCCGTCAAGCCGGGAACCGCCGCCGAGGTGAAGAGGGGAAGGACACAAAGGGCTTCCGACACACGCACTTGGATCTGCATGGACGAAAACTGCCAGAACACCAACGTCAGTACGCCGTAGATGGCCGCGATCATTGCCCCTTCTGTCAGGACACGAAGCTTTTTGTTTTTCATTGTTTTTCTCCTTAGTTTTGTTTTAAGTGAGGATGGTTACGAACTCACTTTTTTGTTTTCAAAACGCAAGTAATGCGTCTTTTAACGACTGAATGCTGTCGGTAATGTAAGTGGCGCCGGCGGCTTCGTGTTCTCCCGCCTCGGCACAGCCCATGTAAACCCCAAAGGAATCCAAGCCGCACTTTACGGCACCCAAAACGTCGTGCTTTCGGTCTCCGATCATCAACGCCCTTTGCCGGTCAGAGATACCCATTCTTGCAAGAGACGCCTCGATGACCTGATCCTTGGTGCTGATGGCTTCATCCGGGGTGGCACCGATAACCTGCTCGAAATAACAACCGATTCCCAAGCGATCCAGCATCGATTTGGCGTAGCTTTCCAGCTTGGAGGTGGCGATACAAAGACGGTAGCCTTTTGCAAGCAATGCTTGTAGCATCTCCGGCACTCCATCAAACACGTAGCACTCGTATTGCCCCTTTGCGCTGTAACGCTCCCGATAGATCCCCACGGCCTTCTTGGCATCCTCCGGGGAAAGTCCATAGAATTCCGTAAAGGAATAGCTCAAGGGAGGACCCACGAATTTGGTCAGGGAAGAGAGATCCTCTACTTCGATCCCGAAGGCACTCAGCGCGTGAGCGGCGCATTTCAAGATTCCCTCGCGGGTGTCAACCAGCATGCCGTCCATATCGAACAGCAAAAAATCGTATTTCATACAAACCTCCCGCGAAAATTCCTAAGCCGTATGATGCAGTATAACAAAAAAGATTGCAGAATGCAAGGGGTTTCTCAAAACCTATTGACTTTCCTGCGGAATTATGTTAAATTTTAAGATGAAAAAAGATTACCGCGCGTGAAGCGCAAGGAGAAATTTGTTCTATGGTCAGCATTTACGAATATCTTTCCGCCAATCCTTACCCCGGCAGAGGTGTTGCCATCGGTAAGACTGCCGACGGAACCAAGGCAGTGATCCTGTACTTCATCATGGGCAGAAGCGTCAACAGCCGCAACCGTATCTTCGAGCTCACCGATGACGGTATCCGTACCCGCGCCTTCGATCCCTCCAAGCTCTCCGATCCCTCTCTGATCATCTACGCTCCCGTGCGTAAGGTTGGTCTCGATACTGTTGTTACCAACGGCGACCAGACCGATACCGTCAGAGATGCTTTGCAGGCAGGGAAGACCTTTGCAGACGGCCTCCGTACCCGTGAGTTTGAGCCCGATGCTCCCAACTTCACCCCCCGTATCAGCGGCGTTCTGCATATTGAGGGCGGCGAGATGTCCTACAAGCTTTCCATTCTCAAGAAGTCTCCCTATTGCGACGGCTGTGACCGTATGTTCTACGAGTATGCCCTTCCCGCAAACGGCGTAGGTCATATCATCCATACGTATATGGGTGACGGCAACCCCATTCCCTCCTTCTGCGGCGAGCCCGTTGCCTTTGGTGTCGGAAGCGATCTCAAGGCCATTGCAGACGGCGTTTGGAATTCTCTCAACGAAGATAACAAGGTTTCTCTCTTCGCACGTGCCATCTCCTTGGAGAACGGGGAAGAGGAGACTCTGATCTACAACAAAAATCAGTAAGGACGGTGCCCACATGAACGAATTGGAACTGAAATACGGCGTCAATCCCAACCAAAAGCCCGCTAAGATCTACGTCAAGGGCGGCGCACTTCCCATCGAGGTGCTTAACGGCAGACCGGGTTATATCAACTTTATGGATGCCTTCAACGGCTGGCAGCTGGTCAAGGAGCTGAAGGAAGCCACCGGCCTTCCCGCCGCAACCTCCTTTAAGCACGTAAGCCCCGCAGGCGCTTCCGTTGCCAACCCCTTGAACGACGTGGAGAAGCAGATGCTCTTCGCTCCCGATTACGACCTGTCTCCCTTGGCTACCGCTTACGTCCGTGCCCGCGGTGCAGACCGCATGAGCTCCTTCGGTGACTGGGTATCCCTTTCCGATATCTGTGACGAGGAGACCGCTCTCTTCCTTCAAAAGGAGGTTTCCGACGGTGTCATCGCTCCCGGTTATACCCCCAAGGCTCTTGAGATCCTTAAGTCCAAGCGCAAGGGCGCTTATAACATCGTGCAGATCGATCCCTCCTACGTTCCCGCCGCATTGGAGACCCGCGAGATCTACGGCGTGACCTTTGAGCAGGGAAGAAACGATTATAAGATCGACGCAAGTCTGTTCACCAACATCGTTACCGCGAACAAGGAGCTTCCCGAGTCCGCTGTTCGCGATCTGATCGTTGCTTTGATCACCTTGAAGTACACCCAGTCCAATTCCGTTTGCTATACCTATCAGGGTCAGGCCATCGGTATCGGTGCAGGTCAGCAGTCCCGTATCCACTGCACCCGTCTGGCAGGCAACAAGGCGGACAACTATTCTCTGCGTAAGCATCCCAAGGTGCTGGAACTGCCCTTCCGTTCCGACATCGGCAGACCCGACCGCGACAACGCTATTGACCTTTACATCTCTGCCACCGATGCGGATGACGTTCTCCGCGACGGCGCATGGCAGAACATCTTCACCGTTCGTCCCGATCCCCTCACCGAGGAGGAGAAGGCCGCATGGCTGTCTCAGATCACCGATATCGCTTTGGGCTCCGACGCCTTCTTCCCCTTCTCCGATAATATCGACCGCGCTTGCAAGAGCGGCGTAAGATATATCGCAGAGCCCGGCGGATCCAAGCGCGACGGCGATGTGATCGAGTGTTGCGATCGCCACGGCGTGACCATGGCATTTACCGGAATGCGTCTGTTCCATCATTAATTAAAACATCCCGAAAGAGCCGCGGAAATCGCGGCTCTTTTTTATGCAAAAAATGCTGTTTTATACATGGTTTATGCATAAAAAATCCTTGCTCCGCAAGCGAAAAAACACCCATTTGTGCAAACTGCACGAAACGGCGAGCCATGAATCTATTTTTTATCCAAAATGACAGTTGACAATGTATAAAAATAAGTGTATAATACATCCAACGTGAGGAAAACGTAATATTTATGCATTCGAGGTTGCAGAAAATGAATAAAGAAAACATCAAAAAAGTCGTTCTCGCATATTCCGGCGGTTTGGATACTTCCATCATCATTCCGTGGCTGAAGGAGAACTATAACAACTGTGAGGTTATTGCCGTTTCCGGTAACGTTGGTCAGGCTGACGAGCTGGAGGGCTTGGAGGAGAAGGCACTGAAGACCGGCGCTTCCAAGCTGTACGTGCTGGATCTCACCGATGAGTACGTTGACGATTACATCATCCCCTGCGTGAAGGCAGGCGCGGTTTACGAGGATTACCTTTTGGGTACCAGCCACGCACGTCCCTGCATCGCAAAGGGCCTTGTAGATATCGCTATCAAGGAGGGCGCAGACGCTATCTGCCACGGCTGTACCGGTAAGGGTAACGACCAGGTTCGTTTTGAGCTGACCATCAAGCACTTCCTTCCCGATATGCCCATCATTGCTCCTTGGAGAGAGTGGGATATCAAGTCCCGTGAGGAGGAGATCGATTACGCCGAGGCGCACGATATCCCCTTGAAGATCAACCGCGAGACTAACTACTCCAAGGATAAGAACCTGTGGCACCTTTCTCACGAGGGTATGGATCTGGAGGATACCGGCAACGAGCCTCTGTACGAGAAGCCCGGCTTCCTGGAAATGGGCATTTCTCCTCTCCAGGCTCCCGATGAACCCACCTACATCACCTTGGATTTCGAGCAGGGTATTCCCGTTGCTCTGGATGGCGAGAAGATGTCTGCAAAGAACATCATCCTTAAGCTTAACGAGCTGGGCGGCAAGAACGGTATCGGTATCATCGACATCGTAGAGAACCGTCTGGTAGGCATGAAGTGTCGCGGCGTATACGAGACTCCCGGCGGAACCATCCTTTACAAGGCTCACAGCGTTTTGGAGACCATCTGCCTTGATAAGATGACCATGCACGAGAAGCAGAAGCTGTCCATCACCTTCGCAGAGCTGGTTTACAACGGCCAGTGGTTCACTCCTCTCCGTGAGGCACTCAGCGCATTCGTTGATAAGACCCAGGAGAAGGTTACCGGTAAGGTAAGACTGAAGCTCTACAAGGGCAACATCATCAACGCAGGCGTATGGAGCGACTACACCCTTTACAGCGAGGAGATCGCTACCTTCGGTGAGAGCGACTACGACCAGACGGATGCAACCGGCTTTATCAACCTCTTCGGTCTGCCCATTCAGGTGCAGGCAATGGTAAATGCCAAGAATAAGAACAAGTAAGGTTACGATTTATGGAAAAAATGTGGGCGGGCAGGACCGCGGGTCAAACCAGCGCCCTTGCCGACGATTTCAACTCCTCTATTCACATTGATTCCTGTATGTACAAAGAGGATATCAAGGGCTCTATGGCGCACGCGGCCATGCTCTCTCAGGTGGGGATCCTCACCGGGGAGGAGGCGGACCGCATCATCGCCGCCTTGGAGCAGATCGCTTTGGATATCGAAAGCGGAGCCCTTCCCATCGACATGAACGCCGAGGACATCCACATGTTTGTGGAATCCGTCCTTACAAAGCGTATCGGGGATCTGGGCAAGAAGCTTCACACCGCCCGAAGCCGCAACGATCAGGTTGCCGTGGATATCCGTCTGTACATGAGAGGGAAGTGCGAGGAGATCCAAGCCCTTCTGCTGGATCTCATTGACGCCATCGTTTCCGTGGCGGATGCTCATCAGCTTGACATCATGCCCGGCTACACCCATTTGCAGAGAGCACAGCCCATTGTCTTCGCCCATCATCTGCTGGCTTATGCGGAAATGTTCCGCAGAGATCTTACCCGTGTGGAGGATGCCAAGGCACGTATGAACGTTTCTCCCTTGGGTGCTTGCGCCCTGGCAGGAACCACGTACCCCATCTCCCGCAGTATGACCTCCAAGGCTCTCGGCTTCGACGGCTATGCTACCAACAGCATTGATGCCGTGTCCGACAGAGATTTCTGCGTAGAGCTGCTTTCCTGCTTCTCCATCATTATGATGCATCTTTCCCGCTTCTCCGAGGAGGTCATCCTTTGGACCAGCTGGGAGTTCGCATACGTAGAGCTGGACGATGCCTACACCACAGGCTCCTCCATCATGCCTCAGAAGAAGAACTCCGATATGGCAGAGCTTGTACGAGGCAAGACCGGTAGAGTTTACGGCGACTTGATGGGTACGCTCACCATGCTGAAGGGTCTGCCTTTGGCGTACAACAAGGATATGCAGGAGGATAAAGAATCCCTCTTCGACGCCACCGAGACGGTTAGCCGATGCCTGGAGATCTTTGCTCCCATGATCCGCACCATGAAGGTAAAGAGCGAGAATATGTACCGCGCCGCACAGCGTGGCTTCATCAACGCCACAGACTTGGCGGATTACCTCACTAAGCGTGGAATGCCCTTCCGTACGGCTTACAAAACCGTGGGCTCCATCGTCTCCGATTGCATCGCCGCAGGCAAGGTTTTAGAGGATCTTTCCCTCGAGGCGTACAAGGCCTATTCCGAGCTGTTTGACCAAGACCTCTACGAGGAGATCTCCTTGAAGACCTGTGTCTCCAAGCGAATTTCCGAGGGTGCAACGGGCTTTGCATCGGTAGAAAAGCAAATCAAAGATTTTAAAATATTCTTAAATGAAAAGAAAGGATAACTCACAATGAAAAAGTTTATTGCATTGGCACTGTGTGCCGTTATGACTCTCTGTATGTTCACCGGATGCGGCGCGAAGGGTAAGACTCTCGCCGAAGTAAAAGAAGCTGGCAAGCTGGTAGTTGCAACCAGCCCCGATTTCCCTCCCTTTGAGACCCTCGAGGGTGACAAGGTTGTTGGTATCGAGGTTGACATCCTCACCCTGATCTGTCAGGAGATGGGCGTTGAGCTTGAGATCGTTCAGATGGACTTCGACACCGTTTTGGTTGGTATTCAGTCCGCTAAGTACGACTGCGGTATGTCCGGTATCACCGCTAACGAAGATCGTAAGAAGAACATGCTCTTCACCGTTCCCTACTACGAAGCCGCACAGGTAATCGTTGTTCAGGAAGGCAGCGACATCAAGAGCAAGGCTGACCTGGAAGGCAAGAAGGTTTCCGTTCAGACCGGTACCACCGCAGACGAAGGCTGTAAGGAAGCAGGCTACGACGTGCAGGCATTCAACGCCAACGCAGACGCAAAGGCA
>JAFYNA010000158.1 GCA_017549925.1 Clostridia bacterium
CCCCTCCCGAGCAAACCAAAGCGAGAACGAATTTTATACGGTAAACGAAATGAGGGAGGCACCTTTTGAAAAAGGTACCTCCCTCAAACTCCCTCCTCTAAAACTGTTCCCTCCAAACACATGTCATGTGTTTGGAGGGAGGTTTTCTTGGAGGGTTCCCTGCGTATCTTTTATCCAATAAATTCTTGGTTCTCCACCGCGGCGTTTTCCGACATCTCCAGCACGCCGCTGTACCGTACCGTGCCGATGCGGCAGCCCTCGCCGATGCGCACGTCCTTGCCCACCACCAGAGGTGTCTCTACGCCCTCCAGAGCGATCTCATCTCCCTCGATGGACTCCTTCACCCGCAGGATGGTGCCTTTCTTCTTGTCGGACGACTTAACTCTGCCGAACCGCAACCCAAAGAGATAGAACCCGCCTTCCTCGTCTATCCCGTGGTGGGTATATTCCACCACGATGCGGCTACCGCCCAACGCTCCCACACGGGAGGGGTTCCGATATCCCAAATTCATGCGGATCTCCTCGGCGTTCACCAGCCCCTCGCAGTTGACCACCCCGGAAAATTCTACCTTCTCCGCTTCAACCTCGCCGCCGACGGAAAAGCTTCCCGAGGCGTGAAGTGTACCGTGGGAGATGCAGTTCTTTGCAATGTGAGTGCTACCGGAACCGCGCAGGGAAGTGGTGGCCTCCGCACTGCCGCCCACGTGGAGACTGCCAGAACAATGAATGTCGTCGGCTTTGATGTCGCCGTCAATATGTCCACTGCCCGAAACGTGAAGCTGCTCCGTGCATTCCACGTTCCCCGTGCAATGGGTTGCGCCCGAGCCGTGGAAGCTCTTACATTTGATGTTTCCGTGGCATCTTCCGCTGCCGCTGACTTTTACGTTTTCATATTCCCCGCCGGGGATGCTTCCGCTACCGGAAATCTTCATATCCATATCAAAAATCCTCCTTCATAAGCTCTGCCAGATCCTTCTCTTTGTCTCCCCGAACCAGCTTGATTCCCAAAATCTCGGAGACCTTCAGCTGCTTCTCGCCGTACACCGTGGAAAGCACCAAAACCGCTTCCTTCTGCTCCTTGCCGCACAGCTCCTCGGCCAGCTCCTCCAGGGAGACTTCTTTCTTTCCCAAGATCAATTCAACCCGTTCACAGATCAATCGCTTGGGGAAAAACGTCTCCTGCCCTGTCACCGCGGACTTCTTCAAAAACCAATCCTCCGGAATCAGCCCCATCCGCTTCCAGCGGTAAAGCGCCCCGTAGGAAATGCCGTATTTGACAAGCAGATCCTTCTTGGAGATCAGCTCCTGCTCCATATTGTCACACCTTTCGTAACATTGTTACGCTAAGTGTACCATAACATTGTTACGCTGTCAAGGCTTTTTGAAAAAAACATAAAAAATATTTTCCGTAGCCCTTGACAATTACCCTTTCCGGTGGTACAATAACCACAGTAAAAAAATCTTTAACTCGGTACAGAGAGACCGGCAAGATGTTATATAAAAAGCTTAGGTGGGAGTCTGCCCACGGGTTTGTTGTGTCGTCTTGCCGTCTATGGCAAGATTTTTTTATACCAAAACAAAGTTTTTACGGAGTTTTTTATGGTTCGTAAAGCCCTGATTATGGACGAGGCGGCGGTAGCCCGCGCCCTTGCCCGTATCACTCACGAGATCATCGAGCGCAACCGCGGCGTGGACAACCTCTGCATCCTCGGCGTGCGCCGCAGAGGGGTGTTTCTGGCGCAGACCTTGTGCGAGAACATCCATAAATTTGAGGGTGAGACCGTTCCCACCGGTGTCCTGGATGTGACCATGCACCGCGACGACCTCCACCCGGAGGAGAAGCAGGCAGCCTTGATCGGCAGTGAGATCCCCTTTGACCTGACGGACAAGGACGTGCTCATTGTGGACGACGTAATGTACACCGGCAGAACCGCCCGCGCCGCCATCGAGACGGTATTCTCCTTTGGAAGACCTCGCTCCGTCCAGCTTGTTACCTTGGTGGACAGAGGGCACAGAGAGCTTCCCATCCGCCCGGACTACGTGGGGAAGAACCTTCCCACCGCCAAGACCGAGGTTGTTACCGTGCTGACCAACTGTATTGATGGTGAGACGGCAGTTTATATTTGCGATCAGTAAGAGAAAGGAACGAAGAACGATGAAACAGGTAGAAAGAGCACAGGTTATGGAAAACCAAGCCCTCGCCCTTGCCGTCCGCACGTTTATGGAAGCGGGAGGCTTTTCTCCCATTCTTTCTGACTCTTATATGGTATTGCCCGGTTTTTGTGATGTGCACGTGCATTTCAGAGAGCCGGGTTATTTTTATAAAGAAACGGTGCATACGGGATGTGATGCCGCCATTCACGGGGGATATACCGCAGTTTGCACCATGCCCAATTTGAACCCCGTCCCCGATTGCAAGGAGAGCCTTCAGCTTCAGCTGGATGCCATCCGTGCCGACGGCAGGATCACCGTTCTGCCCTACGGTGCCATCACCGTGGGTGAGAAGGGGGAGACCATGGCAGATCTGGAGGGAATGGCAGAGAACGTAGTGGCCTTCTCCGACGACGGCAGAGGTGTTCAAAGCCGCGAGATGATGAAGGAGGCCATGCTTCGTGCCAAGGCCTTGGGCAAGATCATCGTGGCTCACTGTGAGGATAACAGCCTGCTGAGAGGCGGCTACATCCACGACGGTGTCTACGCCAAGACCCACGGCCACAGAGGCATCTGCAGTGAAAGCGAATACCTGCCCATCGCCAGAGATCTGGAGCTGGTGCGGGAGACGGGATGCGCCTACCACGTGTGCCACGTTTCCGCCAAGGAGAGCGTAGAGCTGATCCGCAAGGCCAAGGCGGAGGGCTTGAACGTCACCTGCGAGACCGCGCCCCACTACCTGGTTTTGTGCGACGAGGATCTGCAGGAGGACGGCAGATTCAAGATGAACCCGCCCATCCGCGGAAAAGAAGACAGAGACGCCTTGATTGCAGGCATTTTGGACGGCACGGTGGATATGATCGCCACCGACCACGCGCCCCATTCCGCCGAGGAAAAGGGGAAGGGCTTGGAAAAGAGCCTGATGGGTGTGGTAGGGCTGGAGACGGCCTTCCCCGTTCTGTATACCCATTTGGTGAAAAAGGGCATCCTCACCGCCGAAAAGCTGGTGGATCTGCTCTGCACCAATCCCCGCGCCAGATTTGGCATCACCTCCGAGCCGGGCTTTACCGTGTTCGAGGTAAACACACCCTATACGGTAGACCCCGAGACCTTCGCCACCAAGGGCAGAAGCACTCCCTTTGCGGGCTGTGAGCTGCTGGGAAGCTGGGTGCTTACCGCACTGGGTGAACGGTATTATACGAGATAAAGATTTCATTGATATAGAAAGGTGTAAAACAGTATGGCAAGACAATTTGACCGCAAACTGATTTTAGAAGACGGCACCGAGTATTACGGCTACGGCTTCGGTGCAACCTGCGACCGCGTATGCGAGATCGCGTTCCATACCTCCATGTCCGGCTACCAGGAGATCGTTACCGATCCCTCTGCCGCAGGGATGGCTTTGGTGATGACCTACCCCATCATCGGCGGTAGCGGTATCACCGACGAGGACTTCGAATCCCGCACCCCCTCCTTGGGTGCTTTGATCGTAGGCGGTTACTGCGATAACCCCTCCAACTTCCGCTCCATCAAGACCTTGGCGGAAATTCTGGAGGAAAACGATATCCCCGCTATGGAGGGCATCGATACCCGCAAGCTGGCTCGCCGGCTTCGCGACAACGGTAACTGCCGTTGCTTGCTCACCGGTGTGGAGACCACGCTGGAGGAGGGTTTGCAGATCATCGCAAGCACCCCCGTCCTGAAGGATCACGTTGCACGTGTCAGCTGCCGTAAGCGCTGGTATTCCCGTACCCCCGACCATCTCTTCAACGTGGTGGTAGTGGACTGCGGCACCAAGCTTTCCGTTATCCGCACCTTCAACAAGCTGGGCTGTAACGTTACCGTAATGCCCTGGGATTCCGATGCAGAGGCCATTATGGCGGCGAAGCCCGACGGCATCCTCATCTCCGACGGCCCCGGCGATCCCGCAGATGCTTCCCGTGTTTGCAACCTGATCAATCAGCTCAAGGGCAAGCTTCCCATCTTCGGTACGGGTCTGGGTCACCAGCTTATCGCCATGGCCTACGGTGCCAAGGTGGTTGCCATGACGACCGGACACAGAGGCGGTACTTATCCCGTAAGAAACCTTACCACCGGCAAGATCGAGATCACCTCTCAGTTCCACGGCTTCGTGGTCGACGAGGCATCTCTGGAGAACACCGGCCTTTCCGTTACCCACACCTGCGTGGTGGACGGCTCCGTGGAGGGCTTGGCTTGCAAGGAAGATAACATCTTCTCCGTGCAGTATTACCCCGAAAGCGCTCCCGGTCCTCAGGACAGCGCTTACCTGTTTGATATGTTTATCAACGCTATGAAGGAGGCGAAGTAAAATGCCTAAGAGAACAGACATCAAAAAAGTAATGGTCATCGGCTCCGGCCCCATCGTTATCGGTCAGGCGGCTGAGTTTGACTATGCAGGCACCCAGGCTTGCTTGGCATTGAAGGAGGAGGGCTACGAGGTAGTTCTCGCCAACTCCAACCCCGCCACCATTATGACGGATACCACCATTGCAGATAAGATCTATATGGAGCCTCTGACGCTGGAATACGTGGCAAAGATCATCCGCCACGAGCGTCCCGACGCCATCGTTCCCGGTATCGGCGGTCAGACCGGTCTGAACCTTGCCATGCAGCTGGACAAGAAGGGCGTTTTGAAGGAGTGCGGTGTAGAGCTGCTGGGTACTCCTGCAGAGAGTATCGAGCGTGCAGAGGACCGCGACCTGTTCAAGAAGCTTTGTGAGGAGATTGGCGAGCCCATTTGCCCCTCCGATATTGCAGAATCCATTCCCCAGGCTGAGATCGTAGCCGAGAAGATCGGTTACCCCGTAGTGCTTCGTCCTGCCTTCACCTTGGGCGGTACCGGCGGCGGCTTTGCCGACAACGTGGAAGAGCTTCGCGAGATCATGAAGAACGCGCTCAAGCTTTCTCCTGTTCATCAAGTGCTTATCGAGAAGAGCATCAAGGGCTACAAGGAGATCGAGTACGAGGTTATGCGCGATGCCAACGACACCGCCATCGCCATCTGTAACATGGAGAACGTGGACCCCGTAGGTATCCACACCGGCGACTCCATCGTAGTCTGCCCCTGCCAGACCTTGACCAACAAGGAAGCGCAGCTCCTGCGCGACAGTGCCTTGAAGATCATCCGTGCCTTGAAGATCGAGGGCGGCTGTAACGTGCAGTTCGCGCTGGATCCCCAGTCCTTCCGCTACTACGTTATCGAGGTAAATCCCCGCGTTTCCCGTTCCTCCGCATTGGCTTCCAAGGCCAGCGGCTATCCCATCGCAAGAGTAACCGCAAAGATTGCTATGGGTATGACTCTGGACGAGATCAAGCTGGCGGCAATTCCCGCTTGCTGTGAGCCCACTTTGGACTACGTGGTTACCAAGATGCCCCGTTTCCCCTTCGATAAGTTTGCAGACGCCAGCAACAAGCTGTCCACCCAGATGAAGGCTACCGGTGAGGTCATGTCCATCGGCAGAACCGTAGAGGAAAGCTTCCTGAAGGCTATCCGTTCTCTGGAGATCGGTGTGTACCACCTGCACATGAAGAAGTTCGACAACGCTTCTACCGAGGAGATGCTTGCTTACATCGGAGAGGGTACCGATGACCGTATCTATGCCATCGCAGAGCTGTTGCGCCGCGGCACCGACCCCGACGCCATCTGCAAGGCTACCATGATCGACCTGCTGTTCATCGATATCCTGCGCCACATCGTGGAGCTGGAGAAGGAGATCGCTCTCAAGCCCTTCGATCTGGATACCTTGAAGGAGGCTAAGCACTACGGCTTCTGCGACAGAGCCGTGGCTGATTGCTGGAACACCACCGAGGATGCGGTTTGGAACTTCCGCAAAGAGAACAATTTGTTCCCCACTTATAAAATGATCGACACCTGCGCCGCAGAGTATGCCGCAGACGTGTCCTACCTGTACTCCACCTACGGCGAGGAGAACGAGTCCGTTGCCTCCGACCGTAAGAAGATCATCGTTTTGGGCTCCGGCCCCATCCGTATCGGTCAGGGCGTAGAGTTCGACTACTCCACCGTTCACGCGGTAATGACCATCAAGGCCAACGGCTACGAGGCTATCATCATCAACAACAACCCCGAGACCGTTTCCACCGACTATACCTGCTCTGATAAACTGTATTTCGAGCCCCTCACCACCGAGGACGTTTGCAACATCATCGAGCTGGAGAAGCCCTACGGCGTTATCGCTTCTCTGGGTGGTCAGACTGCCATCAACCTGGCAGAGCCTCTCCGCAACCGCGGCGTTACCATCATCGGTACCGACTGCGAGGCAATTGAGCGCGCGGAAAACCGCGACTCCTTCGAGAAGGTGCTTTCCGCTCTGAACATTCCTCAGCCCAAGGGTAAGGCCGTTACCTGCGTCGAGGACGGCATTGCGGCGGCGGCAGAGATCGGTTATCCCGTGCTGGTGCGCCCCTCCTTCGTGTTGGGCGGCAGAGCCATGCAGATCGTTGCCAACGAGCAGCAGCTCCGTCAGTACCTGAAGACCGCCGTGGAGATCGACGAGGATCGTCCCGTTTTGGTAGATAAGTACATCATCGGTAAAGAGGTTGAGGTAGACGCCGTTTGCGACGGTACCGACGTATTCGTTCCCGGTATCATGGAGCTGGTTGAGCGTACCGGTATCCACTCCGGCGACTCCATCAGCGTATATCCCACCTTCACCCTGTCTCAGGCTGTTCGCGATACCATCCTGGACTACACCAAGAAGCTGGGTCTGGGCATCGGCATCGTAGGTCTTTACAACATTCAGTTCATCGTAGATAAAGAGGATAACGTCTATATCATCGAGGTCAACCCCCGTTCCTCCCGTACCGTTCCCTTCCTTTCCAAGTCCACCGGCTACTGCCTGGCGGACATCGGTACGCTGGTCATTCTGGGCAAATCCTTGAAGGAGCAGGGGATCAACGAGATCTACCCCGGCGACAAGGAAAAGTGGTACGTTAAGGTTCCCGCCTTCTCCTTCCAGAAGCTGCGCGGTATGGACGCTTACCTGTCTCCCGAGATGAAGTCCACCGGTGAGGCCATCGGCTACGACAAGAAGCTGACCCGCGCCCTCTATAAGGCACTGCAGGCCTCCGGTATGCAGGTAGTAAACTACGGTACGCTGTTTGCTACCATCGCGGATAAGGATAAGGAGGAGGCTCTGCCCCTCATCCGCCGCTTCTATCAGATGGGCTTCAACATTGAGGCCACCAGCGGTACCGCTAAGTTCTTGAAGGAGAACGGCATCCGTACCCGTGTGAAGAAGAAGCTTAACGAGGGAAGCGAGGAGATCTTCGAGTCCATCCGTCAGGGCTACGTGAACTACGTTATCAACACCCGCGACTACCAGTCCGCAGGCGCAGCCTCCGACGGTATCGAGATCCGTCGCTGTGCGGTTGAGAACGGTGTTACCATCTTCACCGCGCTGGACACCGTCCGCGTTCTGCTGGACGTTCTGGAAGAGATCACCATGGAGATCTCCACCATTGACTCATAACGGAGTAAACACATGATACAAACCAAACTTACCGTCACCGAGAATATCCATCTCACGGCTGACGTCTGCCGTATGGTGCTGGCGGGGGATACCTCTGCCATCACCGCCCCCGGGCAGTTTGTCAACCTGAAGCTGGATGGCTTCACCCTGCGTCGCCCCATCTCGGTGTGCGATTACAACGAGAACACCGTAACCATTCTGTACAAGATCGTGGGACACGGCACGGAAGCCATGGAAAAGCTTCCCGCAGGGACGGAGATCGACACCTTGCTGGGGCTGGGCAATGGCTATAACACCGAAAAGAGCGGGGAGACTCCCGTGCTCATCGGCGGCGGCGTGGGCATCCCTCCCATGTTCAATCTGTGCAAGAAGCTGCTGGCGGAGGGGAAGCACCCCACCGTGATCTTGGGCTTCAATAAGCAGAGCGAGATCTTCTTAGAAGAGGACTTCAAGGCCTTGGGCGTTCCCGTATACGTGACCACTGCAGACGGAAGCTACGGCACCAAGGGTTTCGTTACCGACGTGCTGAAGGACTTGGACTACACCTATTTCTACACCTGCGGTCCCATGCCCATGTTCCGCGCCATCGAGAAGACGGCAAAGACAAGTGGTCAGTACAGCTTTGAGGAGCGTATGGGATGCGGCTTCGGCGCCTGCATGGGATGCAGCTGCAAAACTTATTACGGCAACAAGCGGATCTGTAAGGACGGACCCGTGCTGGAAAGAGAGGAGATCATATGGGAAGCACACGCGTAACCCTTTCCGGCTGGGAGCTGGATAACCCCGTGATCCCCGCCAGCGGAACCTTCGGCTTCGGCAAAGAGTTCTCCGAGCTGTACGACATCAACTGTCTGGGTACCTTCTCCTTCAAGGGAACTACCCGCGACGAGCGCTTCGGCAACCCTACCCCTCGCATCGCGGAATGCCCTGCGGGTATGATCAACTCCGTGGGTCTGCAGAACCCCGGCGTGGATCACGTCATCGCCCACGAGCTGCCGGAGATGAAGAAATACTTTCACAAAAAGGTGATCGCCAACGTCAGCGGCTTCTCCGTGGAGGACTACGCCTACACCTGTGAAAAACTGGATAAGGAAGACCAGGTGGGCATCCTGGAGGTCAACGTCAGCTGTCCCAACGTGCATCACGGCGGTATGAGCTTCGGTACGTCTCCCGAGGCGGCGGCAGAAGTGACCAAGGCGGTGAAGGCCGTTACCACCAAGCCGGTGTATATCAAGCTCAGCCCCAACGTTACCGATATCGTCTCCATCGCCAAGGCTTGCGAGGAGGCAGGTGCAGACGGCATCAGCCTCATCAACACCATGATGGGTATGCGTATCAACCTCAAGACCGGCAAGCCCGTGATCGCCAACAAAATGGGCGGCTACTCCGGCAAGGGTATTTTCCCCGTGGCGGTGCGTATGGTTTATCAGGTATACCAAGCGGTGAAGGTTCCCGTCATCGGTATGGGCGGCGTTTCCTGCGCCGAGGACGTGATCGAACTGATGATGGCAGGTGCTACCGCCGTACAGGTGGGTGCCGCTAACCTCATCGACCCCTTCGTTTGCAAAACCATCGTGGAGGAGCTTCCTGCCGTGATGGAAAAATACGGAATTACCAATTTAACAGATATTATAGGAGGAGCGCATCATGGGTAAAGACGTGATCGTGGCTTGCGACTTCGCAAGCAAAGAAGATGTTTTTGCATTCTTGGATAAGTTCCAGGAAGAGAAGCCTTTCGTAAAGATCGGCATGGAGCTGTACTACGCAGAGGGTCCCGAGATCGTTCGCGAGATCAAGCGTCGCGGACATAAGATCTTCTTGGATCTCAAGCTCCACGATATCCCCAACACCGTTAAGAAGTCCATGAAGGTGCTTTCCACCCTGGGTGTGGATATCACCAACCTCCACGCCGCAGGTACCACCCGCATGATGGAGGCCGCTTTGGAAGGGCTTACCCGTCCCGACGGAACCCGTCCTCTGCTCATCGCTGTGACTCAGCTCACCTCCACCGACCAGGAAAGTCTGGAAAAGGATCTTTGGATCGAAAAGCCCATGGAGCAGGTGGTTATGCACTACGCTTCCAATGCCGCAAAGGCAGGGCTGGACGGCGTTGTCTGCTCTCCTTTGGAGGCGCAAGCCGTTCACAACACCTGCGGTGAGAAGTTCTTGACCATCACCCCCGGCGTGCGCTTTGCCGATGGCGATATTGGCGATCAGAAGCGCGTGATGACCCCCGCGCAGGCAAAGGAGATCGGCTCCGACTACATCGTAGTGGGCAGACCCATCACCGCCGCAGAGGATCCCGTTGCCGCTTATAAGCGCTGTGTCGCTGAATTCGTAGGTTAAAGGGATACGAAAGCGCAGGAAACTTCTTTTTGGGAAAAAGAAGTTTCCCGCACCCTTCAAGAAACCCTATTGCCAAACCTCATGTATATGAGGTTTGGAGGGAAAAGTTTTTGAGGATCTTAAGGAACTTTTTTCAAAAAGTTCCTTAAATTTAAGCACGAAAGGATGTAACTATGGAAGGCTACAAGAGAGAGTTTATACAGTTTTTGGAATCCGCAGGGGTGCTGAAGTTTGGCGACTTCACCGCCAAGAGCGGCAGAAAGATCCCTTACTTCATCAACGCAGGGGACATCAAGACCGGCGAGCAGATCGCAAAGCTGGGCGAGTTTTACGCCAAGAGCTACCTGGAGAAGGTAGGCAACAAGCGTACCGTTCTGTACGGTCCCGCATACAAGGGCATCTCCATCGCCGTTTCTTCTGCGGTAGCATTGGCAAAGAACGGGCTGGACGTTCCCTTCTTCTTCAACCGCAAGGAAGCGAAGGATCACGGTGAAGGCGGCGTGTTCGTAGGCTATAAGCCCACCGCCGGGGAAGAGATCGTCATTGTTGAAGACGTGATCACTGCAGGCACCGCCATCCGCGAGAGCATGGAGATCCTTTCCGTGCTGGAGGGTGTAAAGATCTCCGCCGTGTTCGTTATGGTAGACCGTAAGGAAAAGGGCAAGACCGAGAAATCTGCAATGCAGGAGCTTTCCGACGAGTATGGCTTCCCGGTATACTCCGTGGTGGACGTTTACGACATCATCGAGTATCTGGAGGAGAACCCCGCCAACGAGGAAAACGTTACCCGCATCAAGAACTACCTTGCTGTAAACGGAGCAAAAGCCTAACAACAAAGCACTTACTTTAGGAGAAACTGCTTATGAGAAGCGTAATTGATATTCTTGATCTCTCCGTAGAAGAGATCGACCAGCTGATCGCTGTGGCGGACGACATCATTGCCAACCCCGCCAAGTACAGAGAAGCCTGCAAATACAAGACCCTTGCCACATTGTTCTTTGAGCCCTCTACCCGTACCAGACTGAGCTTTGAAGCTGCTATGCTCAGCCTGGGCGGTAACGTGCTTGGCTTCTCCGATGCTGCCTCCAGCTCCGCCAAGAAGGGCGAGAGCGTGGCTGACACCGTTTCCGTTGTCAGCGGATACGCAGATATCATTGCCATGCGCCATCCCAAGGAGGGTGCGCCTCTGGTGGCATCCATGAAATCCTTGATCCCCATCATCAACGCCGGCGACGGCGGCCATTTCCACCCCAGCCAGACCTTGACCGACCTTTTGACCATCCGCCACGAGAAGGGCAGATTTGAGGGTCTCACCGTAGGTCTCTGCGGCGACCTGAAGTTCGGCAGAACCGTTCACTCCCTGATCGAAGCAATGTCCCGCTACACCGGCGTGAAGTTTGTGCTGATCTCTCCCGATGAGCTTAAGCTCCCCGACTTTGTCCGCAAGACCTTCATTGAGGATAAGGGCTTGGCGTGCCAGCAAGTGACCTCTCTGGAGGCGGTAATGCCCCAGCTGGACATTCTGTACATGACCCGCGTGCAGGGTGAGCGTTTCTTCAACGAGGAGGATTATCTCCGCTTGAGAGACACTTACATCCTCACCCCCGAGAAGCTGAAGCTTGCCAAGGACGACATGATCATCATGCACCCCCTGCCCAGAGTCAACGAGATCGACACCCGTGTGGATGACGATCCCCGCGCCTGCTATTTCCGCCAGGCACATTACGGCAAGTTTATCCGCATGGCACTGATCTTGAAGCTTTTGGAGGTTGAAGTATGAGAATTGACAGCATCAAAAACGGTATCGTAATCGACCACATTCCCGCAGGCAAGGCGATGCAGCTGTACAATATGCTGGGTCTGGATGCGCTGGAATGCCCCGTAGCGGTTCTGAAGAACGTATACAGCTACAAGCTGGGCAAGAAGGACATCATCAAGATCGACTCCGACAAGGAATTCGATATGGACCTCATCAGCTTCGTCTGCCCCAGAGCAACGGTCTGCATCATCCGTGACGAAAAGGTGGTTGAAAAGAAGCAGATCTCTCTGCCCCAGACCATTACGGACATCCTCACCTGCAAGAATCCTCGCTGTATCACCACCACCGAGCAGGGGATCCACCAGATCTTCCGTCTGACCTCTCCCGAGACCGGAGAATATCGCTGTATCTACTGCGACACCCAGGCAAAATAACATCAAAAGGGGCTGATTCATTCAGTCCCTTTTTTGCACTTCCCGCCCTTTTTCGGCATATATTGCCAGTGGAGGTGATAAAGATGATGAACTGTCAATGTCAGTGCAAGTGCAAATGCACCCTCTGGGCAATCATTGCCGCCGTGGTAGTGGGCGTGATCGCGGCGTTTCTGCAGATCACCGGGATGATTACCGTTACGCCTGCATTTTTGTGGGTCTTGTTGGGGATCGCCGTGGTCTATCTGGCAGTGCTGGTAGTGGCTTCCGCTCTTTCCCGCGGGGAAAACGGCTGTGAATGCGCCTGCTCCGCCCTGAACGCTTTGCTTGTAGGGATCCTGGGAACCGCCCTCTTCTCTGTGGTGCTCCTCGCCTTGGGTGTTGTGGCTACCAGCGTTCTCAGCGCCGCTCTGGTCGGGCTTTTGCTGGCTTCCTTTGCTCTGACCCTTGCCGGCTCTGCCTGCTATGTGAAGGCTCTCACGGGCTGTGGTTGCTAAGGGCAATCGGCAACCTGAGCAAAGCAAAGGCTCCTTTTTGTAAAAAGCATCCCTGCCGCTCCATAAGGGGCGGCTGTACATCACAAATTTTTTTGCAAAACCCAGGCATTTTCTTTTAAAAAAGGGTTGCTTTTTTCAAAAAGATGTGCTATAATACCCCAGTGCCGTAAGGGAGATGCCGGCGTGATGGAATGGCAGACGTGACGGACTCAAAATCCGTTGGTAGCGATACCGTGTGGGTTCAAGTCCCACCGCCGGCACCAAAAAATCCTCGTTCGAATGCTTCGGGCTCTTAAGGACAGTTTTTAAGAATTAAGAATTACGAGCATTGCGAAGGCGAAGAAAAATACGAGAACATTTCGGTGTTCTCGTGTTTTTCTTTTTTGCACATTTGCAGATTTTCCGTCTTTGTAGTACACTTAAGCCACCAAATGAAAGGACGGTGCAATATATGAAAAAGTACATTGAACAAAGCGGAATCACTTATGAACTCAGAGGCGAGCAATATTATCCCTTGCTTGAACTTCCCGAGCAAAAGGAAATCGGAAGATGGGGATTGCTACACTTAGGTTATCTCAAACGTTTTGCAATCGCACGATACAATGAGTTGCTGATATCGGGCGAGTTGAATACTTATCTCTACAAGCTCAACGAAGAAGCACAAGAACGATACGAGTCATTACTTGTCGATTTTGCAGAATCCCACGGTTTGACCGAAGAATTGAAAGCAAAGGATCAAATGAAATGGGTTCAACTCGCGAATTACGTTGCAAACGCAGCGAAAGAAATCGTTGAGAGTGAGGTGATCTTTCGATGAGATCTATTCTTGAAGAACTGTTTTACGGTAACATTTGTCCCAATACAGATTGCAGGAATCACGACAAGGAAACAAAGCAGTTGATGGGATACATTGCCGACCATCACGATAACTTGCTATCTACGCTGAACGATCAGCAAAAGGAACTACTTGAAAAGTTCGATGATTGTTATAACGAACTTACCGACATTAATGAATGTGAAATCTTTTCATATGCGTTCAAACTCGGTGCAAGGCTTATGTTGGCGGTGATGAGCGAAGTAGCATAGCGAGCATATTCTTTTTCATTCTACAATAAAAACATCATTATGGAATAAGACTGTGGC
>JAFYNA010000019.1 GCA_017549925.1 Clostridia bacterium
ATTTATATATACTCAGATATAGTATTATATAATATTTTAGTATAAAAATCAAGAGAAACACGTAATTTTTTCCCCCGAAACGAAAGTTTTTTGAATGTGGGCAGGAGGGATATGCTTTGCAGACCTTTGTCCTAAGGTAACAACCCAAAAAAACGAAAAAACCGAAACGCATTTTTGCGTTTCGGCAATGCTTTTCGGGGGGATGGGGGTGCTTTTTCAAAAAGCATCCCCGGAAAAATTTCTCTCAAATACTCTCCAACAATTCCTTCAAGTCATCCTTGGAGTATTTATAAATATTATCGCAGAAGCGGCAGGTCATTTCCATGGTTTCTTCCTCGCCGTCGATCAGCTCCTGCAGCTGCTTTCTGCCTAAAGAGATCAATGCTCTGTCGGTACGGTCGCGGGAGCAATCACAGCGGTAGCCGCAATCGATCTCGTCAAAAATATCAAAGGGAATGCCGTCCAAGTATCCTGCCAGAATGTCCTCGATGGAGGCCATCTGCAAGGCGGTGGTGATGGGAGGCATTTTCTTGGCGTTTTCCTCTAGTTTTGCCGCCACCTCCTCGTCGGCAAAGGGCAACAGCTGAACAATGATACCCCCTGCCTCCTTGCAGGAATAGTCCGTGTCTACCAAAACGCCCAAGGCGCAAAGGGTGGGCACCTGCTCGGAGAAGGCGTAATAATAAGCGATATCCTCAGCCACCTCGCCGGTCTGGATCTCGCAGGTTCCCTGCCAAGGCTCCTTGCCGCCGGCGTCACGGATCACGGTGAGATAGCCGTCGCCGATGCATCTGCCCACGTCCAGCTTGCCATCACGCTCCCGCAGGGGAAGATCACACTCTGGGTTGCCGATCAGGCCGCGCACGTTGCCGCTGTAATCCGAGGATGCCAAAACGGTACCCCCTTCTCCGTCTCCCTGAAAGCGCAGGGTAAGAGCATCTTCTTTCTCGCCCATCATACTGCCCATCAAGGAAGTTGCCAGCAGAACGCGTCCTAAGGCCGCAGAAGCGGTGGGCGCGGTGTTATGGATCTGTATTGCACGGTTAACCATATCTCTGCCTTCAATGATAAAGGCTCTGGCAGAGCCGTCCTGTGTCATTGCACGAATAATTCTTGCCATATTGTCTTAGTTCTCCTGTGTTTTTACGGCTTTCATCTCGCCCTTTGCCATCCGCAGGGTAAAGGCTTCTCCCGCCTCCACGTCCGTGGGGGTGCGGAGAATGGTCCCGTCCTCCTTTAAGGCCACGGAAAAACCTCTGTCCAAAATGGCCAGGGGGTTCAAGGAGCGCAGCTTTTCTGCCTGGAGCTGTAATTTTTGGTTTTTGCGGTCGGAGGATACCACAAGGGCACGGTTCAACCGCTCCTCCAAAGAGAGGATCTGCTGTTTTCTGTCGTCAAAATAAGCTTGGGGAGAGGTCAAAACAGGGCGGGAAGCCAAGAATTGCAGTCTTTGGGACATCACGCTCACTCTGTTTTGCAGGGAAGTCTTCATTTTTTCCTGCACGTTGCCAAACTTCCGCCCCAATTCCACCATGTCGGGCACTGCCAATTCTGCCGCCGCAGAGGGGGTGGGGGCGCGGAGATCCGCCACAAAATCGGAGATGGTGAAATCGATCTCGTGACCTACCGCAGAGATGATGGGGGTCTTGCAGGCGTAGATCTCTCTGGCCAAGGCCTCGTCGTTGAAGCACCAGAGATCCTCCATAGAGCCGCCGCCTCTGCCGATGATGATCACGTCGCAGAGGTTGTTGTCATCCAAGAGATGAAGGGCCCGTATCAGCTCGGGAGGTGCGTTGGGTCCCTGCACCGTGGCAGGGGCGATCAGCAGCTTCGCCGCGGGAAAACGGCGGCTGGTGACGTTGATCATATCCCTGAGTGCCGCCCCGCCTGCCGCAGTGATAATACCCACGCGGAAGGGGATCTTGGGGATCTTTTTCTTGTGTAAAGGGGAAAAGAGCCCCTCTGCATCTAACTTGCGCTTCAACTGCTCAAAAGCAATGGCAAGGGCACCGATGCCGTCGGGCTCCATGGATTCGGCGTAAAGACGGTATTGACCGTCCCGCACAAACACCGAGACTCTGCCGGTGCAGACCACCTTCATGCCTGCCTCGGGCTCAAAATTCAGCTTTCCTTTCCCGCCGAACATGGTGGCGGGGATGGTGGATTTTTCGTCCTTCAAGGTGAAGTAAATGTGCCCGCTGGCACCGTATACCCGCACGTTGGAAAGCTCACCCTTGACCGTCACGTTGGAAAGATAGGGAGCGCCTGCAAGAAAATCCCGGATATAAGTATTCAGTTGTTCAACCGTGACCGCTCTTACGTTTTGCTCCATAAATCTCCGTTATGAATCAACCTTTGATCTTGATGATCTTTGCCAAAACGCCGTTGATAAAGGGAACAGCCTTCTCGCTGTCCAAAAGGCGCGCCAGCTCCAAAGCCTCGTTTACCGCGATCTCGTCGGGAGTGGGCTCGGGCAGACAGCAAAGCTCCGCCGTGGCAAGGCGCAAAATGGCAAGGCTCACCTTGCTGATACGCTTGAGACTCCAGTTTTCTGCCGCGTCGGAAATGCGTGCATCCACCTCGTCGATGTTGTCAATGACCGTCTCAAACAGCATTCTGGCAAACCCGCTGGTGTTCTCGCCTCTCTCCTCCACCGCGGTCTGAACGATGGTATCCACGCTCAGCTCCGGCTGGCAAGCGTATTCATAGAGGTAACAAACTGCTTTTTCTCTCGATTCTCGTCTGGTCATACCGTAAGAATCCTTTCTGTATGTCAATCATGGTCAGTATAGCATTGATTGCGGGAAAAGTCAAGGGGAGAAAAACGGTTCAGGGTGCTTTCTTTCAAAAAAGAAAACACCCTTAAAATCCCGAAAGAAACCCGATGCCGAAAACTATCGTTTTCGGGAAGAGAAGGGGGAGGATCGCCTTGTACTTTTTTGCCTTTCAAATACGAAAACCAAGTGAAAAAGACCCCTTTCGAGGTCTTTTTTAATCGGTGATTTCGTTAAAATACGGTTTGTCGAAGAATTCCCGCAGGGTGATTCCCGCCCCTTCACAAAACCGTTTTACGGTAATGACCTTGGGGCATTTTGTACGCCCTTTTGTCAGATCGTAGATGGCAGAAGGGGACATCCCGCCCTTTAGGCAGGTATCGCAGATATTGATTTTCTTTTCTTCACAAAGCTCATAGATCCGTTTCAGGATCGCTTCATTCATCGTCATCCGCCACAGGCTCCCTTTTTCTCGGAATTCCGTGATTATTATAGACGATAAAATAAAAATTCTCTCGTGGAGTTCCACGATATTGACACATTTCGGAATGTGTGATAATATAAATATCGGAGTTCCACGATTTTTTTGGAGTTGCGTATGATTATTACCTTTGTAGGACACGGGTCTGTTTGCTATGGAGAGGACATTTTTCAAAAGGTTATCCGTGCGGTGAAGGAAAACGTTCAACCGGGTGAAAGGGTTTCATTTTACTGCGGCGGTTATGGAAATTTTGATCATTTGTGCGCCAGAGCCTGCCGAAAAATCATTACAGAGGGGATTGCGGGGGAGGTTCTTCTGGTCACTCCGTATTTGAATGCGGTATCTGAAGAGCATCGTCTGTACGATGCCGTCATTTATCCTCCCTTGGAGCAGGTTCCTCCCCGGTATGCCATTTCCAAAAGAAATCAGTGGATGATCCGGCAGGCGGATCTTGTTATCGCTTACGTATTTTCTTCCGTGGGAGGAGCATATAAAACCCTTTCATATGCAAAAAGAAAAAAGAAAAATATCGTGAACCTGGCAGAATAAAAGACCCCTTTCGAGGTCTTTTGTTGGGGGGACTGTTCCTAAATCACGCCGAAAGGCGTGTATATCCTCAATCCGCAGGGAAAATACACGCTACTCGCGTGATGATATGCACCGCACTTCGCGCGGTGATGAGATACCATTGCTTCCGCAATGGATAAAAAAAGGACTTTCCGAAGAAAGTCCTTTTTTGGTGGAGCATAGGGGACTTGAACCCCTGACCCCAACACTGCCAGTGTTGTGCGCTCCCAACTGCGCTAATGCCCCGTGCGAGGTGTAGTATACCACACCTTGTACTTATTTGTCAAGAGCAAATTACCGATATTTTTCCACCATGTATTCGATGGCCATACGGTAGCTGTCAAAGCCGTGCCCCTGGAAGGTCTTCTCGCAGCATGGGGTGATAAAGTTCACCTTGCGGTAATCCTCCCGGGAGTGGGTATCGGTGAGATGCACCTCCGCGGTGGGAATGGCAACGGCGAGAAGAGCGTCGTGGATGGCCACGCTGGTATGGGTGTAGGCTGCGGGATTGAACACAATGGCGTCAAACACTCCCAAAGCCTCTTGGATCTTGTCTACCAAGGCACCCTCATGGTTGGATTGGTAGCACTCGTATTCCACGCCCAGGCGGTCACAGACCTCTCCTACAAAGAAAAGCAGGGCCTTGTAATTTTGTTTGCCGTAAATTTCCGGCTCACGGATGCCCAGCATATTGATGTTGGGGCCGTTTAAGATCAAAAGCTTCATAGCAGATCAGCTCTTGGGCAGGACGATCTTTCTCTTTTCCTTCTCGGAGGCCTGACGGTAGAGGGAGATCTTTCTGCCGATGGTCTGCACCGCCTCGCAGGCAAGTGCCTCGCAGAGAGCGTCGGAAACCTCTCTTGCGGTCATGGGGCAAGCCTCCAGAACGGTGAGCTTGATGATCTCGTGTGCTTCCAGAGAGTCGGAAAGGGTCTTGATCAAATTCTCGGTGATGCCGTTCTTGCCCACCTGCATGATGGGGGTGAGCTGAGCGGCGATGGAGCGCAGATACGCTCTTTGCTTGGTGGTGATCATGTAAAGCTGTCCTTCCCTTACTTCAAATTGCCTGCGATGGCGAAGAGGTAGTCCTCACATCCTTCAAAGTTGATGGAGAATTTCTTCAAGGGGATGTTGCCCAGCTTGGCAACCAGCTTATCGGATTCCACCACGGAGAAGGAGGGGAAATCCGCCACGCCCTTGCCGGTGCATTTGACGTAAGCTTCCTTGCGGGTCCAGATCTTCATAAAGCGTTCCTTCTCGTCTACCACGGTGGCGCCGGAACGAACGTACTCGGATTCCTCGCCGGAGAAGAAACGGTCTGCCAGCATGGCGTAATCCGTTCTGCTTTCCGCATAGCGGGGGAGATACTCGCCGTCGATGCCCACGGGGGAGTCGGAAAGAGCCACGATCATCTTGTCACCGGTGGTGGTGACGGAGATATACTTCTTTGCGCCGGTGATGGAGGGCTTGCCGGTCTCGCCGTAGTTTACCATGATCTCGTCGGAGCCCAAATACTTGCGCACTGCCTCCAAAACGGCGGCGTGGCGCACCTCACGGTCGGGGTTGTTTTCTAAAACGATACACTTCAGTGCCATATCAGTTTTCCTCGGTTTCCTCAGATTCTTGGGTTTCTTGTTTTTTGCCAAAGGCATCCTTGCACTTGGCGATCATATCGGGAGCGCGGTCCATAAGGGAGTTTGCGCTGTCCAAAATCTTTTCGATGGGGTTCTGCTTGGGGGTGTAGGAATCGGGGTTCTTCAGATCCAAAAGGGTCACGCTTCCTTCTGCGCCGATGACCAAAAAGCCCATGGGCGTTACGGAAACACCCGCGCCGCTGCCGCCGGCAAACAAGGGTCTGTCGGTGGTCTTGGGGTTGCGGTCGGTACCGCCGGTGGCAAAGCCTACGCTGACCTTGGAGAAGGGAACCACCGTCACGCCGTTTGGAAGGGTCACCGGCTCGCCGATCACCGTATTCACGTCCGCTACGGAGTTGATATTTTTCAGTGCTTCCTCGATGAGCTGTTTCATGGGAGTTTCCATTATGTTGTTCCTTCCTTATCTTCGGATTCTTTTTCTACTGCTTTAAAATACTTGTACGCCTTCAACAGACCCAAAGCGTCCATCAAGGGCTTGGCGGTAAACAACGCCATCCAGACGATTCGCCAAATGCGGATGGAGAGGCAGATCTCCGCGTCGATCTCCGGGGTCTCTGCCAGAAAGTCGCATTCAACGCGGACGTCAACAGTCTTGGGGTTGGTTCTGGGCAGAGCCTCCGCCGCAGTGACCACCAGCCCCGCCGCGGTGCAGACGGCGCCGTATTCCATGGCGGTTTTTGCCGCATCATCGGAGGCTACCAGCACCCGCAGGCGCAGCATCTCCAGCCGTAAATGCTTGGCAAAACGGCCTAAGATGCCCAAAACCAGATCCTTAAACGCGGTGATGATGGCGGTTAAGGCAGGTTTTTCGGTATATTTTTTGGGGGTTTCTTTCTTTTTTTCTTCTTTTTCGGGGGCCTGCTTCTTGGCGGGCTTCTTTTTCTTCTTTTTGGGAGGGGCTTCTTCCTCCTCCTTGGCCGCAGTCAGCGAGCTGCCCAGATCCAAGGTTACGGGGCCGATGCCCACCTTTAAGAGAAGGGTCTCGCAATACCCCGCCCGCAGGGAAAGCTTGACACAGCAAAGCAATGCCAACAACAGCAAGAGCAAGCCGATCAGTCCCAGCAGGATCCACCCGATGACGGCAAGAACCATCATGCCTGTGTCACTTCCTCGGCGGGAGTGGCTTCCTCGGGGATTGCCTCGGCGGGAAGCTCCTCGGGAAGGGTGAGCTGCTCCGGCACGGGGGACGCCTCGGGAAGGTCACGGATGGATTCCAACCCAAAGCAACGCAAGAAGGTCTCGGTGGTGCCGAAGAGCAGGGGTCTGCCCGGGGCATCCAAAAAGCCGCGTTCCGCGATCAACCCCTTGTCACACAGGGAGCTGACGATGGAGGAGCTGTCGATGCCGCGCACCATCTCGATAAAGGAACGGGTCACGGGCTGGTGGTACGCCACGATGGCAAGCACCTCCAAGGCCGCCTTGGAAAGGGGAGGAGCTTTGCGAAGCTCCAAGGCCTTCTTCACCGTCTCGGCCACAAAGGGCTTGGTGCAAAGCTGGTAGGCGGATTCCACACGGATCAGAGAGATGCCTCTGGCGGAATCCTCCAAGGTTTCCTCCAAGAGCTTTGCAGCCTCCTCCAATTCCTCGGGAGAAAGGGCAAGAAGCTCCCGCAGGCGCTCTGCCTCCACCGGGCCGCCGCAGGCGAACAGCACCGCTTCTAAGGATGCGATTGTTTCGTTGGGAATAGACATAAGATATCCTTTCGGGAAACTCAAATGGGGAACTGATCGCTTAAATCATCCCAATTTGGGTTTTTTGTCTCGATTAAAAGGTTTTTCTTCTCACGGGTCCAACGTTTGGGCTGTTTTTCCCGAGAGATGGCGTTTTCGATTCCGGAAAAGGGTTCGAAATATACCAATTTGCGGGTGTTGTACCGTGCGGAGAAGTGGGTTGCAGAGCC
>JAFYNA010000159.1 GCA_017549925.1 Clostridia bacterium
CCGTTATCCTCCCGCACCACGGTGAAAAATCCGCTGTTTGCGTATTCATCGTAATGAGCCTTGCTATTGATCCGTTCCAGCCCCTTGCGGTAGTTTTCCATCGTCGCCGCAGGGTCGTCACAGCTATCGATGACGTTCAAAAGGAACTGCTTATCGGGGTCATCGCGGTCAAAGAACCTATCCACGCTCATGGACTGGGGACAAAGCATCACCGCCACGTGGTTGTAATCGGAGATCTCACGCAAAATATCAAGGGGAATGTTGGTGTCTACGATCACCTTGCGATCCCTTCCCAAGGACAACAGCTCCGCCACCTCAAACTCCGCCGCCTCTCGCCCTACGGCGTAGATCCAACGCTCGTACTCCTCAGGGGTACGGGTCACAAACTCCCGCCAATCGGTGAGGCTTTTGTTGTAGCAGAGATCGGGATGGGTTTCCGCCGTTGCCACAGGCTCGGACACCGCCATATGGTAGTTCTCGCCGCAACAGATCATGTCGTATTTCTCGGCAAGCAGCTTCACCGTGGTGGACTTTCCCGCATAAGCCGTGCCGGTGATAAAATATACGTTTTTGAGGTAATGCTTCAAAATATTGTTTTCGATCTTCAACCCGTTCTACCTCCTCATTTACCCGTTGACGATCTGCGCGTAGACGTCCTCGGGGATCATAGGCGAGCTGATTTCCGCAAGCAAGTCTTGTGGAATGCTTCCGCTTTGCCCATACGCCCGCCCTGCCTGCTTGACCAGCTCCAGACGGGGAGCGGTCACCACCGCCGCCTCGAGAGCGTTAAACATGGGGCTTTCCGGCAGGGTGATCACCGTATGCCCGCCGGGAAACATCAGCCGAAACTGTGCCACCGCAGGCTCAAAATTCTGCTTGCTGTTGGGAAATCCGCATCCGCAGATCATCATAAAACGGAGATGGGATACGTCCGCTTGGGCGGTGTGTACGTACCGCCCCCCTTCGGTCTTTTCCATCCGCATGGAGGACAGCGGGAGCAGGCGGTCTACCACAGCCTTCAAGGGCGCAGGCATCCCGTAGTAATAGAGGGGGAAACTGAAAATCAAAAGATCACTTTCCAAAATCTCGCCCAACAGCTCCTTCATATCGTCCTCTTGCACGCAAGTGCCGCCGCCACGCATACAGGTAAAACAACCTTTGCAATACTTCACGTCCTTTTCCACGGCGTGTACCAGCTTGACCTCGGTTTTGATCACCTGCTCCATCCCCTCCACAAAGGCGCGGGTGATGTGCATGGTATCGCTGTTTTCTTTCTTGGGGCTTCCGTTGATAATCAAAATTTTCATGTTACGTCCCTTTCGCTTCCAGCCATTCGTCTCTTGTGATCCTATATACGTACAGCGCTTCTTCGCCGTTGTGATACGCCTTGAGCCTGGTCATGCCGTTGGAGGCGGCTGTTGCCCAGGAGGCGATGTTTTCGCAGTTCATGTAGGAATACACCGCATCAAAGGGGGTGTTCTCAAAAAGCCAATCCTTGACAGCGGCGCAGGCCTCTTTTGCGTAGCCTTGCCGCCAATACTGCTTGTGGATATGATACCCGATCTCGGGCAGCCACTCTCCGTCGATCTTCTGCATGGAGATCCCGCAGTCACCGATAAAAGCTCCCGTTTCCTTCAATTCCAACGCCCAAAGACCAAAGCCGTGCTGTCGATAGCTGTCCATGCACCAATCGATCCACCGCCGAACCCCTTTTTCGTCGTAGGGCTTGGGATAATATTTCATAGTTTCACCGTCGGAGAGGATCTCATACAGAGCATCAAAATCCTCTACGGTGTATTCTCTGATGACCAGTCGCTTCGTTTCTATTACCATACGCTTTGCTTACAACGCCTTTCCGCCGGATACCTTGATCACCTGCCCCGTGAGCATCCCTGCTTGTTCCCCGGATAAAAACAGTATGGCTTCGGCAATGTCTTGAGGTTGGATCAGCCGTCCCATGGGAATCAGCGGAACCACCACCTTCTCGAACGCTTCGTCGATCCACCCGGTTTGCGTAGGGCCGGGGGCAACGCAGTTCACGGTGATGCCGTACTGTGCCACTTCGAGGGCGATGCTTCGTGTCAGCGCTTCCAAGGTGGCCTTGCTGGCACCATAGGTGATCTGTCCGGGGAAGGCTTGCGCCGCATCGGTGGAAATGTTGACGATCCGCCCATACTCGCCGCGGTGGTTGATAAATTCCCGCATCATCAAAAGGCTTCCCCGCACGTTTACCCCAAAGGTGTCGTCGATCACCTGCTGTGTGATCTTCTCAACGGTATCCAACCCGGTTTCCTCATCCGTGGCCGCGTTGTTCACCAAAATATCCACTCTGCCGTAGGCTTCCACCGCGGCGGAGTAGATCTCCTTGACGTCGGTCTCGTCTGCAATATCTCTTTCCAACACCAAATATTCGGCGTTCAATTCTTGCAGCTTCGCTTCCACAGCAGAAGCGTCCCCCGCGTTGGCGGCATAATATCTGTCCACCCCGTTTTTGTGGGTTTGGGAGGGATCAAAGGGTCTATCCACTTTTTTGTACACCAAAACCACCCTTGCGCCCTCCCGGGCAAAAGCAAGAGCCGTTGCCGCGCCGATGCCCCAAGGATTGTTTACCCCCGTGATCAGTGCAACTTTATCCTTCAAGCCGTAATCAACCATTCGATTTCTCTCCCAACGCTTTCATCAGCAGATATTTTTGGTTCCCCTCGGGAATGTTCGGCAGTACGCCGATGATCTCGTAGCCATGCTTTTGGTAAAAGGCAGGTGCTTGCCAACTCATGGTATCCAAGTGTACGTGGTGACAACCCCGCCGACGGGCTTCCGCTTCCGCCTTCGAAAGCAATTCCGAGCCGATCCCCGCTCTGCGGCAATCCTCTCGCACCCACAGGATATCCACGTACATCCAGCCCCAATACGTGCCACCCAAAATGCCGCCGCAAAGGTTGCCTTCCTCGTCATACGCGACCAGATGCAAGGCGGTATGTCCGTCCTCCCCTACTCGTTCTTTGTTGAATGCCGCAAGGGCCTCCCGTATGTGCTTGATTTCATTTTCGGTGGGATGGGGGTTCATGGACGCACTTTTTGACATGGCTCTACCTCCGATGCTTCTTCCCCTTCATCATACCACAAAAAACGCGGCTTTTCAATACGTTCTTTTGCAAAACGCATATACTGACAATAAAACCGCACTTGGAGGAATTTCTATGCAATCACAAACACAAAACCCCTCCCTCGCCGCCTTGGAGTTGACCGGTGCTATCACAGCCATCGCCAACGGGATCGCGTGCCATTTATCCGCCGGCGAAGCCGCCTTCCTTTCGGTGATCTTAGTTCAATTGGGAGATACCTTAGCAACTATTGCGGCGGTAAAAGAATGTTTGGAAGGCACACAATCTTTGTAAAGCAAAAAAGAACGCTCACTCTCCGGCTTTTCACCTTGGAGTGAGCGTTATTGTTTTGATGGGTGCCGTCAAACAGGCATTTGGTAAAAGTTCATGTACCAGATCACGGAAAAGAGAACACCCAGCGCGAGGAAGGACAAGCCTGTTACCAGGATGCAATGATCTCCCTCTTTTTTCAGGCCCTCAAGCTTACGGGCGCGGTAATCTGCGTAGCGCTCGTGCTTTTTTCTGCCGCCGGGGATAAAGATCAACACTACGTTTCTAAACACATAGCCAACGCTGATAAACATCCCTTCTCCGCCTACAAACAGCAGTCCCGCAACCGACGACACGACGATTCCCGAGACGAAAAAGCCATCGGACAAGATTTGAATATTCACCGCCGCACTGTCTGTGAAGAAGCCCTTGCTCCAAAACACAGCCACCGTGATCAGCAACGCGACGCCAATGCAAACGGCATATTTCAGAAGCAGATTCTTCTTTTCGCTTATCACTGTTTCATCCGTCCGTTTCTTTATTTCAACA
>JAFYNA010000160.1 GCA_017549925.1 Clostridia bacterium
CTGTGATATAATGAGCCGAAGTGAACTATTTTCATCCGTTTTTCTTCGGTGAGGTGCAGTATGTTCCGAAAAAGCTTTCTTTCCCGCTATATAGGGGATAAGCAGTTCTACCGCGCGGTATTGGCCGTGGCGATCCCCATGATCGTACAAAACGGCATCACCAATTTGGTCAACCTGCTGGATAATATTATGGTGGGGCAGGTCTCCACCACCGCCATGTCCGGCGTTTCCATTGTCAACCAGTTTATTTTCATCTTTAATCTGTTGATCTTCGGAGCCATCAGTGCCGCGGGCATTTTTACCGCCCAGTTTCACGGCATGGGAGACGTGGAGGGTGTGCGCCATTCCTTCCGCTTCAAGGTGCTGATCAACGTCTTGTCGGGTGTTGTGGGCGTTGCCGCCTTCGCCGCCTTTGACGACCAGCTGATCCAATTATTCCTGCAGATCGAGGGGAACACCTCGGAGCTTTCTCCCGAGGAAGCCCTCTTCTACGGAAAGCAATATCTTTGGCCCATGCTGTTGGGCTTGATCCCCTACGCCATTTCCCAGGCCTACGCCTCCACCATGCGTGAGACGGGGGAGACGGTGATCCCTATGATCGCCAGCTCTGCCGCGGTGATCACCAACTTTGTTCTCAACGCGGTGCTGATCTTCGGTCTGCTGGGGGCACCCGCCCTGGGGGTTATGGGCGCGGCCATTGCCACCGTGACCTCCCGCTTTGTGGAGCTTGCCATCCTGGTGCTTTGGGGGCATCGCCACAAGGAAAAATGTCCCTATCTGGAGGGGGCTTACCGCTCGCTGTACATTCCCCGTTCTCTGTTCCGCAGGATCACCGTCAAGGGCCTGCCCTTGATGCTGAACGAGTTCTTCTGGGCCATCGCCATCACTCTGCGTAACCAAAGCTATTCCACCTGCGGCATCGACGTGGTTGCCGCCCAGAATATCGCCGTCACCATCATCAATCTGTTTACGGTGGTGTATATGTCCTTGGGCGGTGCGGTCGCCATTTTGGTGGGCAACCAGCTTGGGGCAGGGGAGATCGAAAAGGCAAAGGATACCGACCGCAAGATGATCACCTTCGCCGTGATCTGTGCCGTGGGCGTGGGCGTGTTGATGATTGCGCTTTCCTCGGTGTTCCCCTTGGTTTACAAAGCCCCGGACAGCGTTCGGGAGCTGGCTTCCTTTATGATCATCGTCACGGGCTGTGCAACCCCCTTCTTCTCCTATACCCACGCCGCTTATTACACCCTCCGCGCAGGGGGCAGAGTGGCGGTTACCTTCCTGTTTGACAGCGTGTATATGTGGTCCGTGGTGGTTCCCACCGTGGTTTTGCTTGCCAATTTCACTGGCATCGGCATTCACTGGCTGTTCATCGCAGGCACCTTTGCGGAGCTGATGAAGTGCGCCTTCGGGTGTTTCCTGATGCACAAGGTCAACTGGAGCCGTTGTCTGGTTTCGGAAGGGGAGGGGTAAGCAATGAAAAAAGCGGCTTTTCCCATCGTTTGCACCCTTTTCATTCTTCTGGGGATCGGCTTTGCGGTGCTTTACGGCACCGAGGTTCCCGTCCTTTGCGTGCTTAGCGTTTTGGAAGTGATTTTGACCGCCTGCTCCATGATTTTGAGAATTACAAAAAAGCAGGGCGCGTGGGTGGTTGCGGTGTATGTCCTCACCGGCTTGCTTTGGGTTTTTGTGACGTTGATCGCTTTCACTTGGGCGTTGTATTTTGTGGGCGTGGAGCTTTTGCCGCCCCCGCAGAGATAAAGACGCCTTGCCCGCTCCGACAACGTAAGCGAAAATACCTATTGCGTGCATCATTGTTCACCTAACCTACCGCGGGATTGTAGGGGCTGACTTTAGGATGCACCGCATCCGTAAGACAGCCCGCAAAGCATGCTTATCGAAAAGCCTAATTTTGCGGGACGTCGTACGACCTACGGTCTAGTGTCGTCCCCTACGGACATGGACGGCATGGATGCGTAACCGTGGCGGGTGCAAATCCCTGAAACGTCTTTTTCCGAAAACGGTAGTTTTCGGCAGGAAAAGTTCTTTGGGGGTTGTTAAGGGGGATTTCTTTCAAGAAAGCCCCCTTGATCGTCCCCCTCATACAAAAAAATCCGAGGCGCTATGCCTCGGATTTCTCTTTGTACAACGAAAACCACGCGATAGTCGCGTGGTTCAAAAGAGGTTAACCGTTGAGAAAAAATCCTCCGATTGTGATATAATGAATTTGACCTGCCAGTCGAAAACAAAAAACACAATCGGAGGATTTATCTATGAAAAAAGAAGCCATAGACACAAGTAGTTTAGCACATACGAAATGGAATTGCAAGTACCATATTGTATTTGCGCCAAAATACCGAAGAAAAGTCTTTTTTGAAGAGAAACGTTTGGAGATACGAGAGATACTTCGCCAATTATGTCAATGGAAAGGTGTAGAAATAATCGAGGGAGAAGTTTGCCCTGACCACATACATCTGCTGGTGAGCATCCCGCCCAAAATGAGCGTTTCGGGATTCATGGGCTATTTGAAAGGTAAAAGCGCACTGCTGATATTCCAAAGATGGGGTAACATGAAGTTCGCATACCGAAATCGCGAATTTTGGTGTAAGGGATATTACGTTGATACCGTGGGGAAGAACACGAAGGAAATCAAGAAATACATATCAGAACAGTTGAAGCGGGATCAGGAAAGTGATCAGTTGAGCATGTTCGACCCACGGGACCCGTTTACGGGTAGTAAGTAATAGTTGCATGGCTGGCAGGCCAATCTAAAACGCACTTGTGCGTAGCCAGTAGCGTTTAGGGCTTTGCCCGAAAATGAAATACCCCCCGTTTTACGGGGGGGATATTTATTATCTCTTCTTCTCGTCCAAAAGC
>JAFYNA010000161.1 GCA_017549925.1 Clostridia bacterium
GCCGCCTACGTCCAAAAAGGCAAGGAACTCCTCAAGGGAACCTGCCCGGAACGGCGGATTTTCATATAACTCGCAGTCTATATCTTCCCCGTACGATTCCTCTACGGAAACGGCAGGGGGACTTTCTCCATCGGCGGGGTCAGAAACGGCAGGGGGACTTTCTCCATCGGTGGGGTCAGAAACGGCAGGGGGACTTTCCACTGCGGCGGGGGCGGAAACGGTCATTTCTCCGTTCAGTTCTTGCTTGCAGCTGCAAAGCAAGAGCAAGCACAGCATAACAAGGGAGAGATTTTTCATTGGGCGTAGATCCTTTCAAACGGGTTGTATACTCCTTATACAACCGAGAAGGAAAAAATCCTCACGAAAACGCAAGTTTTTTGAAAAATCACTTATTCCGCCTGCGGTTCTTCCGAGGAGGCATCCGTTCCGGGCAGCATCGTCAGGTCGCACTTGGGGGCTTCGGTGGGCTTATGAAGCTTTAAGGAAAAGGAGAGCCGTTCCGGCACGGTGACCAGGCAGAGAAGCTCTTCCTCGTCGTATTCCACCGTCAGACCCGTAAGGTAGGTCTCAAAGAGAGACACGGGAAGTAAGTAATCGTCCCCTTCGAAGAGAATGGGGGCGGAAAGGCGCACGTTGTTGCCGTTGACCACGATCAAGGAGGAGTTGCGGTGGAACACAATGCTTTCCAGCTCGGTACTGCCCACCAGCCCTTCTCCGGGAAGGTACAGGGTCACTGTCTCCTCGTCCCCGGCGATGCCGAAGCCGCAGAGGGGCGCGATGTCGGAATAGCGCAAATACAGCCCGTAGCTGTTATTGGCCTCCGAGGAGGAATAGGAGGCACGCTTGATGTTGCCATCCTCGGTGACAATGCGGAGAGAATAAAGTGTGGTACTTTCCGAGGGGGTGGAGAATGAATACCACACGCACACGGCTATAATCAAAACGGTGAGCAGATACAACACCCCGGCCACGAATAAAATGGCCATGAGGGTCTGGGCACCCTGCTTTTCCCGTTCCGTCAGGCGGGACTTCTTCTCGGAAGGCCGCTTGCTTGCGGGAGGGGTTGGGGTCTTCCCGGGGCGGGATGCGGGGATGGTTTGGGTCTGTTCCATAAAGAGGCCCGTCCTTTCGTCTTTTCTCACCTTATTATATCGGAAAACGACGAAGATGTAAAGGGCTTTTTGTGAACAACGAAAAAAATATTTTCATAAGATATAACATCGCAGGCTTTTTGATACGAGCGAAAGGGGAACTGTACTTTTGAGTGATCTGACCAAACGATTTTCAGAGGGGGCGAAGCGCGCCCTGGGCACCGCGCTTTCTCTGGCAAAAGAGATGGGGCACAGTTATATAGGAAGCGAGCATTTGCTGGCGGGGATCGCCGTGGAGAGAAACAGCACCGCCTCCCGCTTGCTATCCCAGCGAGGGGTGACGGAGTCGGAGGTGCGTCGCCGTATCGTGGGGATCGTGGGGACGGGGGTGCGCAGTACGGTGACCACTGAGGATCTTACCCCCACCTGCCGCCGTATCCTCACCCGCGCCTCTCTGTATTCTCGCGGGGGGAAGAACGCCTCCGTGGACGTGGAGCATCTCCTCATGGCACTTTTAAAGGAAGAGTGCGTGGGCAAGCGGCTGGCGGAAAATTGCGGAGCGGATTCCGGAGAGCTGTTGGACATTTTGGAGGAGCTATACGGCAGAGGGAGCGACCTGCGGGCGGAGGAGGTGCGTCCCTTACAGAAAAGCACGCCCCTTTTGGATCGGAATGCGGTCAACCTTACGGAAAAGGCTTTGCTTTGTCCCATGGATCCCGTCATCGGGCGGGAAAAGGAAGAGGAGCAGGTGATCAGTATCCTTCTCCGCCGCACCAAGAATAACCCCTGCTTGGTAGGGGAAGCGGGGGTGGGAAAGACTGCCATTGTGGAGTCTGTGGCGGCGCGGATCGCGGAGGGAAGGGTTCCCGAGGCCCTTTTGGGCAAGCGGATCATGAGCCTGGAGATCGCGTCCATTGTGGCGGGCACCAAGTACCGCGGGGAGTTCGAGGAGAAGATCCGCGGCATTTTGACGGAGGCTAAGGAGTCGGAGGACGTGATCCTATTCATCGACGAGATCCATACCATCGTAGGCGCGGGAGCGGCAGAGGGGGCGGTGGATGCCTCCAACATTCTCAAGCCCGCCCTTGCCCGCGGAGAGATCAAGCTCATCGGTGCCACCACCCAAAAGGAATACAAGCGACTGATCGAAAAGGATGGGGCGCTGGATCGCCGCTTCCGCCGCGTGGCAGTGGAGGAGCCCTCCCCGGAGGAATGCCTGCGTATTTTGCGGGGCTTGAAGGAGCAATACGAGCGGTTCCACGGGGTCTCTCTGACGGGGGATGCGTTGGAAAACGCCGTGCGGATCTCCGTACGGTATATCGGAGACCGTTACCTCCCCGACAAGGCCATCGACCTTCTGGACGAGGCGGCGGCAAGAAAACGGATGCGGGGCGGCAGCGTGGTGGACGGGGAGGACATCGCCCTCTGCGCCGAGGAAAAAACGGGGATTCCCCTTTCCGCCCTTTCCGGCGGGGAAAAGGAGACCCTGCGCCGCCTGGAGGCAGGGCTGAAGGAGCGGATCGTGGGGCAGGATGCCGCGGTGGAAACGGTCTGCTCCGCCATCCGTCGCGCCAAGACCGGGGTGCGAGACCCGGAAAAGCCCGCCTGCTCCTTTCTGTTCATCGGCAGATCCGGGGTGGGGAAGACGGAGTGCGCCAAGGCCATGGCGGAGCTGCTTTACGGCAGGGATGCCTTCCTGCGGCTGGACATGACGGAATATGCCGAGCCTCACAGCCTTTCCAAGCTCATCGGCGCCCCTCCGGGATACGCTGGGTTCGGGGAGGGCGGATTTCTTACCGAGCGGATCCGCAGATATCCCTATTCCTTGGTGCTGTTTGACGAGGTGGAGAAGGCGCATCCCGAGGTGCGGGGCTTGCTGTTGCAGATTTTGGACGAGGGCAAGCTGACGGACTCCGCAGGGCTGACGGTAAGCTTCCGCAACGCCACGGTGGTGCTCACCGCCAACGCGGGAGAAAGTGCTTTGGGCATCGGCTTTGCCTCCCCTCCCGCAGAGGGGGCGGGGAAGCGGGCGGAGTCTCTGCTTTCGCGGGAGCTGACGGACAGAGTGGATGAGATCGCCTATTTCCGTCCCTTGGATAAGGATGCCCTTGCCCGCGTGGCCCTTGGCAGAATGCAGACCTTGACCGAGCGGTTGAAGGAGCAGGGAATTACCGTCCGTGTGGACCGTTCCTTTTTGGAATGTGCCCTTGACCGGGCAGAGGGTGGAGCCCGCGGGGTTTGCCGTCAGGTGGCCAAGGAAGCGGAGGAGCTTTTGGCAAAGGCCATCCTGGAGGGAAGCCTCTGCAAGGAGCGGGATGTACTTCTTTGTGCAGAAAACGGGGTTTCCCACATGAAAATTTCAGAAAATAGCTATTGACAAAAAGAAAAAAATGTGTATAATAGATGCCTGTAAAGCAAAAAACTTTACAGGCGTTCTTTTTTAAGGAGGATGGGGGCATGGCGCAACAGCGGGAGCTTCTTTGTAAACTTCTGGATATTTACGGCATGGCACTTTCTTCCAGATGCAGGGACGTGCTGGAGTATTACTACGCCGACGATCTTTCCCTTGCGGAGATCTCGGAGAACATGGGCATCACCCGTCAAGGGGTGCACGACGCCATCCGCAGAGGAGAAGCGGAGCTTCTTGCTTTGGAGAAGGCGTTGGGCTTTGGTGCCAAGACGGAAAAGCTCTTGGCTCTTGCCGGACGGATGGAGAAGGCAGGGCAGGAATGTGCCGCTTACGGCGCGGAGCTTTCCGCCGTTTTAACGGATAACGATTGATCACGAAAGGAAGGACGAGATATGTTTTCGAATCTTGCGGATAAGCTTTCCGAAGCGTTTAAGAGATTGCGCAGCAAAGGAAAACTCACCGAGGCCGACGTTAAGGTGGGGATGCGTGAGATCAAGCTTGCCCTTCTGGAGGCGGACGTTAACTTTAAGGTAGTAAAGGCCTTTGTCAACAAGGTGTCCGAGCGTGCCGTGGGTGCGGAGGTTATGGAAAGCCTTCTCCCCGGCCAGCAGATCGTTAAGATCGTCAACGAGGAGCTGACCGCTTTGATGGGCGGCAGCAATTCCAAGCTGAATATTTCTCCCAAGCCTCCCACGGTGGTTTTGATGTGCGGCCTGCAGGGCTCCGGTAAGACCACCCACACCGCAAAGCTTGCCAAGATGTACAAAAAGCAGGGCAAGAATCCCTTGCTGGTGGCCTGCGACATTTACCGTCCCGCCGCCATCAAGCAGCTGCAGGTGGTTGCGGAGCAGGTAGGCGTTCCCGTGTTTGAACGGGGTACTCAGAATCCTGCGGCTACCGCAAAAGAGGCCATCAAGCACGCGGTAAAGTACGGCTACGATATGGTCTTTGTGGATACGGCGGGCCGTCTCCACGTGGACGAGGAGCTGATGGCAGAGCTGAAGGAGGTTCGGGAGGCGGTAGAGCCCACCGAGATCCTCTTGGTGGTGGATGCCATGACCGGTCAGGACGCGGTGAACGTGGCGGAAAGCTTCAACAATTTGTTGGACATCACCGGCGTGATCTTGACCAAGCTGGACGGCGATACCCGAGGCGGTGCGGCACTTTCCGTGCGCCACGTAACGGGCAAGCCCATTAAATTCATCGGTACCGGCGAGAAGCTGGATGCCATTGAGCCCTTCCATCCCGACCGTATGGCGTCCCGTATTCTGGGCATGGGTGACGTGCTTACCCTGATCGAGAAGGCGGAGGCCACCATTGACGAGAAGAAGGCCTTGGAGATGGAGCGCAAGCTGAGAGAGCAGACCTTCACCTTGGAGGACTTCCTGGATCAGCTGAACCAGATCAAGGGCATGGGTTCTATGGATCAGCTTTTGGGCATGATGCCCGGGATGAAGCCGGGTGCCTTGAAGGATGCCAAGGTGGACGAGAAGGCGCTTGCCAGAACGGAAGCCATCATCCTTTCCATGACACCTTATGAGCGCACCCATCCCGCAGTGCTGAACTCCTCCCGCAAGAAGCGTATTGCGGCGGGAAGCGGCACCTCGGTGGAGGAGATCAACCGCCTGCTGAAGCAGTACGAGCAGACCAAAGAGATGATGAAGCGCTTTATGGGCGGCGGCAAAAAGAAGAAGGGCAAGCTGAGAGGGCTCTTCGGTTAATCAATTTTGGAAAAAAGAAAAAATATTATACAACCTTTATTTTAGGAGGAACAAAACAATGGCAGTAAAGATCAGACTGAGAAGAATGGGCGCAAAGAAGGCTCCCTTCTACCGTATCGTGGTAGCAGATTCCCGTTATCCCCGCGACGGCAGATTCATCGAGGAGATCGGTACCTACAACCCCATGACCGAGCCCACCACCGTCACCGTTGACGCTGAGAAGGCAAAGAAGTGGATCGCTAACGGCGCACAGCCCACTGATACCGTTCGTGACCTGCTGAAGAAGAACGGAGTCATCTGATGAAACAGATGCTCATCGACCTGGTTCAGGCGATTGTGGATCATCCCGAGGAGGTTTCCGTGAACGAGCGTGTCAATGGTGACACCGTCGTTCTGGAGCTGACGGTGGCAAAGCGCGACATGGGCCGCGTCATCGGCAGAGAGGGCAAGATCGCAAAAAGCATCCGTACCGTGATGCGTGCCCAGGCAGCCAGGGAAAACAAGCGTGTCATCGTAGACATCCTTTGATGAAACGCTATTTGGAAGCCGGAAGATTGAATTCCCCCCGCGGGCTGAAGGGCGAGCTTCGCTTTGAATGCTGGTGCGACGATGCGGAATTCCTCTCCGGCGTTTCCCGCTTGTATTTGGATCCCGACGGCAAACGGTTTTTGGAGGTGGAACGGTACATTCCCCACCTGGGAACCGTAGTGTTCAAGGGATATCCCGACCGTACCTCTGCATCCGCTTTGACGGGGCGCACCCTCTGGTTTGACAGAGAGGACGTGACCCTGCCCGAGGGGACCTGGTTCAACGACGACCTGATCGGTACCCCCGTGTACAACGACGCCACCGGTGAAGACCTGGGCGTTCTGCGGGAGGTAGAGGAAAAGGGCGGCAGACTGCTCTGGCACATTGCCAGGGACGGCATGGAATTTCTGTTCCCTCCCGTACCGGATCTGACGGTTTCCGTGGTTCCGGGGGAGGCGATCCGCATCATACTCATCGAAGGGATGGACGAGCGGTATGCGATTTGACGTACTGACCCTCTTCCCCGAGATGATGGAGTCCATTTTCTCCGCCAGCATTCTGGGAAGAGCCAGAACGGCGGGGTTTTTGGACGTTCATTGCGTGGATATCCGCGATTTTACCAAGGACAAGCACCGCAAGGTGGACGATACCCCCTACGGCGGCGGTTACGGTATGGTAATGACCTGCCAGCCCGCCGTGGATTGCATCCGCCACGTGAAGGCGCAGGCGGAGGGTACCACCAGGGTGATCTACCTTTCCCCTCAAGGGAAGGTGCTGACCCAGCAGAAGGCCAAGGAGCTTTGCTCCTACGACCGCTTGATCCTGCTTTGCGGCCACTACGAGGGCATCGACGAGCGGATCATTGAATTAGAGGTGGACGAGGAGATCTCCGCAGGAGATTACGTTCTCACCGGCGGGGAACTGCCCGCCGCCATCTTAGTGGATTGTGTGGCCCGTATGCAGGACGGCGTTCTTGCCAATCGGGAGTGCTACGAGAAGGAAAGCCTTTCCGACGGCCTCTTGGAGCATCCCCAGTACACCAAGCCCAGAGTTTTTGAGGGGCTGGAGGTGCCGGAGGTGCTGGTAAACGGCAACCACGCTCTGCAGGAAAAGTGGAGACGGGAGCAGGCCTTGGAGCGAACCAAGCGCAAGCGTCCGGATCTGTACGAGAAGGCGTTCCCCGAAGGAGATACGCCGACTCAAAAATGATTTTTTGAAAGGTGACCGCGATGGCAACCTCTGCCGACAAGAGAACCAAAAGCAAGACGAAGAAAAGCTCCCGCCGCCGTTTGAGCGCGGGCAGTTTCCTTTTGTCGCGCACTTCCCGCCTTTCGGCGAGATGTACCTGGTCCTTGCGTAAGGGGCTTGCCTCCAAGGTGCTGGGCACTGCGGACAAGGTGGAGCAGAGTCTCCATACCGGTATCGCGGCAAATATTTCCGAGGTGACGGGTTTTGGAGAGTTGGTCTCCAAGCCTGTCAAGAAGGCGGTCGCCGTCGGCGCGAGCAAGAGCGTTCTCTTTGCCCGCGGGGACGGGTTACGGCGCGCCTTTCTTCATACAAAGGCGAGATTTTTCGGCATCGTGCTGTTGGTGTTCGCCTTGTATTCTGCGGGGATCTTCTTCGCCAAGGAGCTGATGGGCTGGGGATTTGGAGATCCTTCCGCCGCAGACCTGCTTACCGCGGCAGTGGTTTTACTGCCTGCGCTGTTCCTTTTGTTCTGCGGTAAGCCCATGAGCGTGTTCTTGGGCGGAAGCCGCTTGTTCTGCCGTCTCTTTGCGGACGTTCTGGGCATGGATGAAGGCGCCCTTCGTGATGACGGCGGCGAGGCCTTTACCCACGGCGGTATCGCCTTTGTGGCGGGCACTCTGGCAGGTGTCTGCACTCTGTTCTTCGCCCCGCACAAGGTGCTTTTGATGCTGGCTTGCGCGGCGTTCTGTCTGTGCATTCCCGCGGTTCCCGAGATGGGCTTGATGGCGGCGGTGATCGGATTGCCCTTTATGCCTTTGCGGTATACGGCGGTTCCGGTGGCGGTGGCCTTGCTGGGATACCTTTTTAAGCTGATCCGCTTGAAGAGAGTGTTCCGCTTCGGCGTTCCCGAGTTGTTTATGATGCTGACTGTTGGAGTCTGCTTCCTTTCCGCGCTGAACACGGGGGATTATTTCCTCTTAAAGAGAATGCTTTTGTTCGGAGCCGTTTGGTTCTTGACCTTGAATTTGATCACTACGGAGCGCTTGCTCCGAAAATATATTACCGCGTTGGTGTACGGTGGGATCCTTGTTTTGGCGATCTCCGCATGGAATATGCTTCCCGCCGTGATCGACCTCCCCGACGTGCTGGGAGCGATTCGTTTCCCTGCCGTGATGGGGAACACGGTGCTGAAATGCTATCTTATGATGATGACCCCCCTGGCACTGATGCACGGCAAGCGGCGTTGCGGGATCCTTCTGCTGGCGTTGATCTTGCTGAACGGATACCTCACCGGATCCCTTTGGGTGTTCGGCGGTGTGTTCCTTGCCATTCTGGCTTACGGGGTGTTTGCCCATGGCGCTTGGGTGGGGGCGACCCTTACCGGCGCGGCGGCGTTGCCCTTGGCAATCGCCTTCGGCGGCGAACGGCTGGGCGGCTTGACCGTAGGCTTTTCGCAGGTGGCGCGGGAGATCGCTTCCCGCTATCTCTGGACGGGAGTTGGCTCCGGAAACGGTGCTTTGACCACTGCCGCACTGGCGGAAGGGCTTCGTCTTGACGGAACGGTGGCAAGCCTTTACACCCGTTTGGTTTTGGAGGGAGGCATTCTGTTGCCCGTGCTGTTCCTTGCAGGAGTATTCCTTGCGGGACAGCGGATGTGTACCACCCTGCGGGATCTCACCGGCGGGCAGGGAAAAAATCGTACCGTTCTCTGCGGTACCTTGGCGGCGTCGGCGGTGCTGTTCCTGGTAGGAGCGGCAGTTTCCGACGTGTGGACGGATCTTAGGATCCTGGGCGTATTCTTCTGCATTTGCTCCGCAGCATCGCTGACGGGCACATTATACGGCTTTGAGCCTACGAAAGAGGAGGAACAGCAATGGATATGAGAACTGACGGCAAGCAGACCAAGAAATTTCGGTTGCCCTTGTTTGACATCGCCCTTCTTTTGCTGATCGCCATCGCTGTGGCGGGAGCAAGCTATTGGGTCAGCACCCGCGGAGAGATCGAGACCGCCGTGGTGGAATACACCGTGCGCTTTGAGCAGGTGGATAATTCTTACAGCGGTGCGCTTGCTCAGTCGAAGGAGCTGTTTTTCACTTCCGGACTTTCCATGGGCGAGGTGGTTACCTCCCGTGTGACCCGCTCCACCGAGAAGACCTTTGACCTCCATACCTCCTACGTGGAGGGCGGGGAATACCGTTACAACGAGACCGGTTCTGCCAACAAGAGCGACGTGCTTTTGAAGGTGCGGGTGACCGTAGAGGTTCGGAACGGCGGTTATTTTGTACAGAGCAACCGTATCGCCGCAGGCATGACTGTGGACGCCATGGTGGCAGGCTTTGCGGGGCAGGGAGAGATCCTTTCCGTAAAGCAGATCGCCGGGGAAACCGACAACCAACCGTAAAGGAGGCGCCATAGATGGAAAATGCTAAGAAAAAGCGGATCAACATTCTGGACGTGCTGATCGTTCTGGCGGTGATCCTTGCCATTGCCGCGTTCTTCATGCGCGGACAGATCCTTGACTTCTTCGGGGAGGAGGCAACCTACGTGGTGACCTATTCCTTCGTGGCGGAGGATCTGGAGGCGGAGCAAGCGGCATATCTTGCTTCCGGAACGAGCTTGTATAACGGCGCAGGGGAAAAGACGGGGGAGACCCTCTCGGTAAACCGTTCTGCGGCCACCGATCCCCATGTTTTGGCAGATGGCCATACCGTATACGTGCAAAACGGCGACGTGGAGCTTTCCGGTACCGTGTCTGCCGTGGGCTATTCCGTGGACGGCTTTATTTACCTTGCCGACGGCACGTTGCTGGTTCCCGGCGGGGAGATCACGGTGTTCACCCGTGAGGCAGTTTTCACCCTGCAAATTACGGGCGTTCAGATCTCACAGCAAAATCGTGCAAATTGACCAAAAAGAGCCCCTGGGACTTGTTAGGTTTGGGGGAAGGCGATATTGATTTTGCGCCATATTTTTGATATAATACTATTATGTAACAAACCATAGGGGAGTACGTGTTATGACGAAAAAAGATGTAACCATCCAAAACGAAAAGGGACTTCATGCGCGCCCCGCTACGCTCTTTATTCAGAAAGCCAACACTTTCAAGAGCTCTGTATGGGTTGAAAACGGTACCCGCAAAGCCAATGCCAAGAGCCTTTTGGGCGTTCTTTCTCTGGCAGTTTCCAAGGGTGACGTGATCACCTTGAGCGCAGAGGGCGCAGACGAGGCAGAAGCTGTTGTGGGCCTTTCTCAGTTGATCTCCGAGCTGGAGGACTGAGCTGTTCCGTTTTTAGCGCAGGGAGAGAGCCTTGCGCCGCCGATGCATGACGTTTCCATCGCACTTCGGCCGTATTGATACCAATGTGCCAAAAACAGGTAAAATCCGTTCGAAGCTTCGGACGGATTTTGTTTTTTACAGGGAAAAGAACCGAGAAGTATGACGAAAGAAGAACTGCTGGAAAAAGCCAAATTACTGCCCCTGACCCCCGGGGTCTATTTGATGCGCAACAAAGCGGGCACGGTGATCTACGTAGGGAAGTCCAAGGCCCTGAAGAACCGCGTTTCCAGCTATTTTTCTCCCTCCGTTCCCCATTACGGCAAAACGGAGAAGATGATCCGTTCCGTGGATGATTTTGAGGTGTATCACACCGCCACGGAGTTGGAGGCATTGTTGCAGGAAAACGCTTTTATCAAGCAGTATATGCCCCGCTATAACATCAAGCTGAAGGACAGCGATGCTTATCCCTATATTCGCATCTCCAAGGGGGAGTACCCCAACCTCTCCGTGGTGTATTCCCGCACCGAGGGGAACCATCGGTATTTCGGTCCCTTTTCCTCCGCCCACGTGGCCAACGAGATCGTTGCCACCGCGGCCAAGACCTTCGGCCTGCCCACCTGCAAGAAATCCTTCCCCGAGGACATCGGGAAGGGACGCCCCTGCCTGCAATACCACATCGGCGGTTGTTGCGGCTTGTGCATCAAGGGGCAGGTTTCCCCCGAGGAATACCGCGCTCTGGCTTCCGGAGCGGAGCAGCTTCTGAAGGGAGATTACGCGGGACTTTTGAAGGAGCTGACCCTCCAAATGGAGCAAGCCAGCGAGGCGGAGCAATACGAGCGGGCGGCCAACTTCCGTGATCGTATCCGCGCAGTGAAAAAGATTGGCGACAAACAGCAGATCGTCGCCGCTCCCGATGTGGAGGCGGATATCTTCGGCGTCTACCGCGACGATCTGGGCAGTGCCGTATCCTTGCTGTTCGTGCGGAACGGTGCTATTTCCGACCGCGTGAGCTTTTTCTTCGGGGCGGACGAGATTTTGGATCAAGAGGCCTGGGAAGGGCTCTTGCAGAGGATTTATCAAGCCAGAGGCTTTGTTCCCGGGAAGATCTGCCTCGCCGAGGAGCTGACGGAGGAGGGAACCCTCCTTCTTACTCGATGGCTTGGGGAGAAGGCGGGATGCAAGGTGCAGTTGTATTGCCCCCAAAGAGGAGAATTCCGTGCCTTGACCGACCGCGCTTCGGAAAACGCCAAGCAGCTGTTGCTTCATAAGCGTGCCGAGGAGGAAAAGCAGAACGATTTTCTGGTTTCCTTTGCCAAGTTCCTGTGTATGGAGGTGATCCCTCAGCGGATCGAATCCTACGACATCTCCCACAGCGGGGGAGAGCATCCCACCTGCGGCATGGTGGTGCTGGAGAATGGCAAATTTGCCAAACGAAAATACCGTACCTTCCACATCAAGGAGGGGGACGGCAACAACGATATTGCCTCTTTGACAGAGGCGTTGACCCGCCGCTTTGCCCATGATGATGCCAAGCAGGGATGGGAGCATCCCGATCTCATTTTGATGGACGGCGGTGTGGCGCAGGTAAACGCCGCAAAAGCCGTGCTGGCGGAAAAAGAGCTTGCCATCCCCGTGTTCGGCATGGTGAAGGATGCCTTTCACAAGACCCGCACCCTCACCGACGGGGAAAACGAGCTTTCTCTGAACAAACGGCAGGATTTGTTCGTCTTCCTGTATAAGCTGCAGGAGGAGGTTCATCGCTTTGCCTTGTCCCGCATGGATCTGCAACGGCGCAAGACCGTAAAGCGCTCCGATCTGGTGAACATCAAGGGCGTGGGAGAAACCAAGGCCAAGGCGTTGCTGATGCATTTCGAAACCTACGAGCGGTTAAAGCAGGCTACCGTAGAGGAGCTTTGTGAGGTCAAGGGGATCAACCCCGCCACCGCAGCCAATATTTACGACTACTTCAAGAACGAAAGGATAGAACCATGAGAATCATCACCGGTAAAGCCAGAGGCATGAAGCTTCGCACCCTGGAAGGGCTCACCACCCGCCCCACCTCCGAGGCGGCAAAGGAGGGCATCTTCTCCGCTATTCAGTTTGAGCTTCATGACAGAAGAGTGCTGGATCTCTTCGGCGGAAGCGGTCAGCTGGCGTTGGAGGCGCTGTCCCGCGGGGCAGAATTTGCCGTGATCAACGATGCTTCCCGCGAGGCGGCAAACATCATCAAGGAAAACGCCCAAAAGACCAAGCTGATGCCCCAGTGCCGTATCCTTTCCGCCGATTGGAAGGAATATATCCGCATGGTAAAGGGCAGAGAGCAGTTTGATCTGATCCTGCTGGATCCCCCCTACACCCCCGGCTTGCTGGACGAGATCCTCGGGGCGTTGCTGGAAGCGGAGCTTCCCTCCGAAAACGCTATCATTATCTGCGAAAGCGATGAGCAGGGCATTCCCGCTCCCTTGGAGGGCTACCGTCAGAAGCTTCACCGCTACGGAAAGAGCTACGTTTCCGTATACCGCAGGGAAGAAGAGGAGGCATAACCATGCGTACAGCCATTGTTTCCGGAATGTTTGATCCCTTTACCAGAGGCCATGAGAATTTGGTTCGCCGCGCCTTGGATCTCTTCGATCAAGTGGTGATCGTGGTCAGCCGCAACGGCGAAAAGCAGGGCTTTCTCCCCGACCGCGTGAAACTGGATTCCATTTGGGCCTGCTTCCCCGACAAGCGGGTGCAGGTAGTGCTTTTGGAGGGGCTGTTGGCGGAGTTCGTCAAGCAGTTCTCCAACCCCGTTTTGGTGCGCGGCGCGCGGAACGGAACGGATTTTGACTACGAAGCTCAGCTTCGCACCATCAATTTGGAGCTTGGCGGCATCGATACGGTGATCCTGCCCTCCTCCGGCAGTATGACCCACATCAGCTCCACCTATGCCAGAGAGCTGATTCGTTACGGAAAACCCTTGAACGGCGTGCTTCCCAAGCCTGCCGTAGGTGTGATCGAGGCGTACTTAAATGAAAAGAATTAACGTTCGTAAAGGGGATCTGGAATTTGTGCGGGAGCCCCTCCGCGCCCCCTTTGGCTTTAAAGGGAGATATTTAACCGAGCTTTGGCAGACAGTGGCAAAGGTAGAAAGCGACAACTTCACTGCGGTCTGCCCCTGCGTGGAAAGCGTTCTTTGGTCGGATGCGGCTGTGTTTGGGGACAATCCCCCCGCCGTTTCCTCTGCCATGATGATGATGGTCACCGGCAGAGCCTTGAAGCTTTTGGAGGGCAGTTCCTTCGTGACTCCCGAGGAGGCCATCGGCGGCATTCTCCCCGAACTGATTCCCTACGCCGCCTCCGTTTGCGGCAGACCCGTGGCAGAGACCTTCGTTTTGAACTCTCTGGTGGGGGTTGACTTCGCTCTTTGGATGCTTTACGCCAAGGAAAACGGCATCACCTCCTTCGACGGACTGATCCCCGAGGACGTAAAGCCCGCCATGTCCCACCGCCACACCGCTCTGGCGCAGATCCCTCTGCTGTCCTACGCGGTGGAGGAAGAGGAGATCAAGCGCCATTTGGACAGCGGCATCTCTCTTTTGAAGATCAAGATCGGCAAATCCATCCCCGGCGTTCCTGCAGGGGAAGAGGATATGAAGGCCATGCTGGAATGGGATATTTCTCGTCTGAAGCAGATTCACGAGATGGCCTCCTGCTATGAGACACCCCACACCAAGGACGGCAAGATTCTGTATTATTTGGACGCCAACGGCAGATACGACAGCCGTTCCCGCTTGGAAGCCCTTTTGGAAGCGGCGGACAAGATGGGTGCATTGCCTCGCATCGCTCTGCTGGAAGAGCCCTTCGCTCCCGAGAACCACACCTACGTGGGTGATATTCCTCTCTGCCTCAATGCAGACGAATCCGCTCACTCCTTGGCAGACGTGGAGGCACGGTTGCAGATGGGTTACAAGGCGGTTGCTCTCAAGCCCATCGCCAAGACCCTTTCCGTTTCCTTCCGTATGGTGCAGGCTATCCACAGAGCGGGTGGCCAGTGCCTTTGTGCCGATCTCACGGTAAACCCCTTGCTGGCGGAATGGAACAAGCAGTTCGCCGCCCGCATTGCGCCCCTTGCAGGGATGAAGGTGGGTTGCGTGGAGATCAACGGCGACCAAAATTACTCCCGTTGGGAGGAGCTGAAGACCCTGCTTCCCGAGGGATTGCGCTTCGCCCCCCTGCAAAACGGCGTGTTCCCGCTGGATGAATCCTTCTTCGCAGACAGCGGCAAGCTGTTCGAGGAAAACGGGTATCATACCTGCTTTGCGAAATAAAAATGAAGATCACCAAAGGCGACAACCTTTGGTGATTTTTTTTACATTTTGCGGACGATTTGCACAAAACGAGAAAAGAAACTTTGTGTTCTTTTGCGGTTGCTAAGGAGTTTCGCCTTATGGTATACTGAAAGTGGAAAAACGTAACAAAAATAAAGTAGGAGATCTGTTTTGAAAAAGATTCTGATCTGTGTGTTGCTGGGTGTCCTGCTGTTGACCGCTTGCTCTACCGAGGTAGATCCGGCGCGGGGCGATCTGATGAAGAACGTGGTGGCTTTGGACGTAGAAGGCAAAGAAGCAGACGATGCTTTTGCCCGGGCACAGAGTGAATTTGCATGGAAGCTGTTCCGCGGCTGTGCCGCAAATGCTCAGGGGGAGAATTTGCTGATCTCTCCCTTGTCCGTACAGGTAGCCCTTGCCATGACGGCAAACGGTGCATCGGGGGACACCCTTACGGAAATGGAAGCGCTTCTGGGGAGCGGGATCTCTTTGGAGGACTTGAACGAGTATCTGTTAAGCTACGTAAACAGCCTTCAAGGAAGGGAAAACCTGAAAGCTAAGCTTGCTAATTCCGTTTGGTGGAACCAAGCGAACGATCCGGAGATCTTTCCTGAGTTCTTGCAGACCAACGCTACGTATTACGGCGCGGATGCATTTGCCGTGCCCTTTGGCAAAAGCACGGTGGAACAGATCAATGCATGGGTCGATCGCAACACCGACGGCATGATCCCAAAGCTTTTTGACGAAATGGATGATGAAGCCCTGGTGTATTTGGTAAACGCCCTGGTGCTGGAAGCACCCTGGCTGACCGGGTATGAGAATCGCTTTATTTATGACAAGCCTTTTGTCGGTCTTTCCGGTAAGACCGACACCGTCTCTATGATGTACGCCGAGGAAGTCCGGTATTACGAGACGGAAGATGCCGTAGGGTTTGCAAAGCCCTTTGAGGACAAGGAAAGCTATGGGTCTCGTTTTTGCTTCGTTGCGATGCTGCCCAACGAGGGTGTGGATCTGTATGCCTATGCCGAGTCCTTGGATGACGATGCCTTTGAGGAATTCTTAAGCAGCAGGCAGAAGGATACTACGGTCTTGGCGGCGATCCCCGCATTCAGCTATTCCTACAAGACGGATTTGAGAGAAGTGCTTCCCGCCTTGGGGATGGCGTCTGCCTTTGACGAGGGCAATTTTTCCCGTATGAGCAATACTCCCATGTGGCTTGACATGGTGATCCATCAGGCGTTTATCGAGCTGGACAAAAATGGCGTGAAGGCAGCCGCGGCGACGGGGAGCGGTCTTAAGAGCGCGGAGCTTCCGAAGTGCGACAAAACTGTGGTCCTTGACCGACCATTTATCTACGCCATCGTGGATCTCAAAACCCGTGCACCCCTGTTCATCGGTGTGGTGACGGAATTGTAACTCGGTTGCAAAAAAGACACGGCTGACAAAAAGCCGTGTCTTTTATACTTCTATGGAGAAGATCTCTTCAAAGGTCGTGTTTAAAATCTTCTGCAGGAGGATCACCTCGTCGGGGTAGAGGTGGCGTTGTCCCACTTCGATCTTAGCAATGGCGCTGCGGGTCACGTCGCATCCTGCCAATTGCAGCTTTGCGGCAAGGGCTTCTTGGGTCAGTCCCGCCTTGATACGCAATGCGCGGACGTTTGCGCCAACGCGCTTTTCCACTTCGTGATTCATCCAAGCCCTCCTTCGTGCCTATTTAAGAGCAAAAATATTGACATTATTATAGTTCCGTGATAAGATAAAAATGCACCCGTATGGGTGCAAAACTAAAAAACGGAGAAAAATATGACAGTGACTTTTTTCGGGCACCGGGATACGCCGCAGACGGTGTTACCTGCGTTGGAGAGTTTGGTTCGGGAATTGGTTGTAAAAGAGGGCGCCGATCGCTTTTACGTCGGGAGCCAAGGTGCCTTTGATGCTATGGCAAAGAGCGCCCTTACGGGATTGAAAAAAGAGCATCCTAACGTGCAATGTGCCGTTGTACTTGCGTATTTGCCTGAAAAAACGGAGGAAAGCGGCCAGCATGAGTCGGAGACTGTCTTCCCGGAAGGGCTGGAATCTGCTCCCCGCAGATTCGCCATCCATCGGCGGAATTGCTGGATGGTTCAGCAGGCAGACGTTGTAGTAACTTACGTAAAAAGCTCTGCGGGAGGCGCGGCGCAATTTCAGGCAATGGCGTTGCGATTACATAAGCGCGTGATCAATTTGGCGGAAACTGTTCAACCGTAAAAAACCTCCCATTCCTCCCTTCTTTTTCTTGACAAAACGCACCGTTTGTTTTATACTGTAAAAAACGAATGTACGTAAAGGAATGAAAATTATGGAAAAGATCGCTCTTATCATGGATCCCGGTACCCGTAACATGGTCATTAACCAGAAGACCATTGACAGACTTTCCAAGATTGGCGAAGTGGTGATGAACGAAGGCGGCAACAACATCGAGAGTGTCAAGCCCCTTTTGGAAGGCGCCACCGTCTGCGTTACCTCTTGGGGAAGCACTCCTCTGGACGAGGAGCTTTTGGCAGTTTGCCCCGATCTGAAGATCCTCATCCACGCCGCAGGCAGTGTTAAGCCTGTGGTTTCCGATGCTTTGTGGGAGAAAGGTGTCCGTGTGGCATCCAGCGCTCCCATGCTGTCTATGGGCGTTTCCGAGACGGCTTTGGGCTTTACCATCTCCGCCTCCAAGAACTTCTACAATCTGAACGCAAACCTGCATAACGGCTTGTGGAAAGAGGGTAAGGAGAATATCCGCGAACTTTACGAGCTGACCGTGGGCGTTATCAGCGGCGGCTGGGCAGGCAGACATTACATCGAGCTGCTGGCTCCCTTTAACGTGGATATCCTGCTGTACGATCCCTTCATCTCCGATGAGACTGCCGCATCCTGGGGTTGTCGCAAGGCTTCCTTTGAGGAGGTTTTGGAGCAGTCCGATATCATCTCCATCCACGCGCCCTCCATTCCCGAGACCTACCATATGTTCAACGCCGAGACCTTGGCGAAGATGAAGAAGGATGCGATCCTTATCAACACCGCAAGAGGCTCCCTCATCGACGAGGAAGCGCTGTACAACCACATGAAGGCAGGTAATTTGAAGTATGCTTGTCTGGACGTGTTCGATCCCGAACCTCCGGCAGCGGATCACCCCCTGCGCACCCTGCCCAACTGCATCATGACCCCCCATTTGGCAGGTCTTGCCGCCAACGGTCTGAAGAAGATCGGTCAGCACGTTTGTGAGGAGCTGGAGAAGTTCCTGGCAGGCGAGAAGATGTTGGCCGAAGTGACCCAGGAAATGCTTGCCAAAATGGCGTAACGGTCGCTACGCTCTTACTTGAAAATCATAAAACACTTCGCTTTCGAGGGGAGACCTCTTTGGTTTCCCCTCGATTTTTCAAAAACGGAGATTTGTATGTACTACACAAACAAGCCCATTACCAAATGCGAGCCTATCTATTGCGACACACCCTCCAAGGAACGGGTGAATTTGTTGCGGGGCTTGCCCATCCACGCCATCGAAGAGAAGGACTTCTTCGCAAACCCCGGGGAGCGCGCAGAGCGGAATTATGACACCCATTGCACCCTGCTCACCGACGGAGAATATTCTCCCGACCGTCATTACCCCAACCCCCGGTGGTTCCACATCCACGGTGGGGGAGGAAGGGCGATCACCTTCAAGCTGCCCTATCTCTGCGCGGTGGAGGGCTTCTGCATGAATACCTGCCGCGACGATGCGGTGGGCGTGCGTTCCCCCCGCTATACCAAGATCCGCGTATCTGCCGACGGTGAGACCTTCCAAACTGTCTATGAGGCGGATACCCGCACCCACCGTGACCTGCGGATCATCCCCATCAAAGGGGAATTTGCCCCCGTGCAGGCGTTGTACGTGCAGGTGATCATCGACGTGGTGCATCATGTCTACATCGACGAGCTGGAAATTTACGGCTGTACCGATGTGACCGGAGCGCCCCTCCCCGTGGCGGACGGCAAGCCTGTGTTCAACGAGTTTCCCGGCGCCATGGAGGTCAACGCCTTCCCACCGGAGGATGCCATGGGCTCTCGCAACATCCTGCTCACCTATAACTACCGCCCTGTGGACGAAGATCAAGGCTTGCGTACCCCCGCGGATTACTTCCCCCTGGTGGCGTATTTGGACAAAGAGGGCAAGGTGCAGGACACCTTTATGGACGGCTTTTTGTTCCTGCCCGACGTTTCCTTTGATTACAGTCCCGAGGGACAGCACGCCGAAGGCTGGCAGAAGTATATGGATAGCGTTTTTGTTCCCGGTAAGAACTTGGACGCGCTGAACACCACCGCAAGGGAAGTGGGTACCGCTTTGGGCGCCCCCGCTTACAAGGTGGGGGTGTACTTCACCATGCTGTATACCTTCACCGGGTATGAGGACTTCGGCACGGTGAACGGAGAGCATTTGGTGTTTGACAACCCGGAAAGCCGCAAGAAGGCCATCCGCTGGATGATCGATTCCATGATCTCCCGCTATAACGCAGGGGCGTACGGCAACACGGAGCTGAGAGGCTTCTATTGGTTTGAGGAGGCCTTGAACCCCACCGACCGCTACGAGCAGGAGCTGACCCGCTTTGCCTGCGAATACGTGCAATCCAAGGGGTACAAGTGCTTCTGGATCCCTTACTTCCGCGCCTTGGGCTACGAGCATTGGCAGGACTACGGCTTTGACGTGGCTTGTATGCAGCCCAACTATATGTTCGATCTCTCCATCCCCAAATCCCGCCTTTACGATACCGCGGCGGAGGCCAAGCGCATGGGAATGTGCGTGGAGCTGGAGGTCTGGAAGATCCGGGAGGATGAGGAAGGGAATATCGACCACCCCGAGCATATTCAGAGGTTCATCGAATACTTAGAGGTGGGCGCCGAGACGGGCTATATGAACACCTCCAAAATGTACTACCACGGAAGCCGCTTCAAGGGTTGTATCTCGGGCGGCTGGAAGAGCAAGAACCCTCTCTATCGTGAGATGTACGATAAGACCTACCTGTTCGCCAAGAAAAAGCTGTAAGAAAGGAAGATCGCTATGCGGATCCATAAAGCATCCCTCGTCTGGCAAGGTGTAAAAGCAGGCATCCAGCTATTGCCGGGCGGGTTCATCGCCTCCGTGATGGTCTTCTACGTCATTCTGTACCTTGCGGGCTTTGAGGCCACAGAAGGCGAAACCGATACCTTCCTCTTTGCGTTGGTTACGGGCGGATTGTTCTCTTTGATGTTTTGGCGGGGCTGTGTCAACCTTGCCTTGCTTCTGAAGCTGAGAAGATACAACAAGGCCGTGGAGCTTCTTGCTCCCAAGAGCTTGGAGGAACTGTCCCGCGGGGTGCTGGAGAGTCCGGAAAAGGTACAAAAAGCCCTTGCCCGTATGATCCGCTTGCATTTGATCTCCGTGGTTCCTTACGATATCGGAGCGGATTTCACGGTGCCTGCCGCCCCTGCGGAGCCCCAAGCGGCGCCTGCCCCGGAGGAGACGGCCGAGGAAGCACGGGAGATCGATCCCGATTTCTCCCAAGCTCCCAAGGAAAAGGTCACCGTTACCTGTCCCTATTGCCGCGGGGTGAGCATCATCACCAAGGGCACCCAAGCTCCCTGCGACTATTGCAAAAAGATCATTCAAGGATAAAGCAAAACGCCGCTTCGCACAAAAGCGGCGTTTTTTGAAAAAAGTTTCCGAGAAAGTGTGAGGTTTTACCAAACCTCATCGTTCAATAGATGAAAGAAGAAGGGAGGCCACCCCCATGGACAAAGGCGCCATCGCTTATAAACGGTTTGTGGAAGAGCAGGATGAAAACGGATTGGTGGAGATCATCTGCGAGCACCGCGACGGATTGACTCTGTATCTTGCAGGCATCGCGGGGGATCTTCATGCCGCCGAGGAGCTGGCGGAGGACACCTTCGTGATCCTGGGGGTCAAGAAGCCGTCCTACAAGCCTACCGCTTCCTTCAAAACGTGGCTGTATACCATCGGCAGAAACCGCGCCATCGACTACCTGCGGGACAGATCGAAAAGGCGGGAGGTCTCCATGGAGGTGCTTACCGCTTTGCGGGAGGAAGAGGAGGATCTGGCGGCGGTGTACCTGCGGGAGGAGCAAAAACGCAGGCTCCACGGCGCGTTACATACCTTGAAGGCGGAATACCGCCAGGTGCTATGGCTGACGTATTTCGAGGGCTTTGGCAACAAAGAGACCGCGCAGATCATGAAAAAAAGCACCCACGGCGTGGAGGTGCTGTTGTCCAGAGCGCGAAAGGCCTTGCGGAAGCAATTGGAACAGGAGGGTTTTGTGTATGAAGAGCTATGAAGAGACGGCACGTTCTGTGCTGGAACGGGTGCGCACAGGAGACGCCCCTAAGAAACCGAAAAAAACCAAGGTGATTCCCTTGATCGTGGTCTGCTGTATCTTAGCGGTCGGTTTGACGGTGAGGATGATTCCCGTCTTGCTTTCTGCTTACGGGCAGAACGAGAGCATCCCGTTTTCCGATTTGATGAGTGCGGAGATCAAGATCACCGCCGCGGAGGATCGGATCGAGTATCCAGACTTTGAGGCGTATATGCAAAGGCAGAAGGAGCTCGTGGAGGCTGGAGAATTGGCTTGCGTTCTCGTTCGGATGCAACCGTTGGAACGTATACAGTATATGGTGTTCCGAACGGATGACGGTCACTGCTACCTGGATGGCTATACCACCACTTGGGTGAAGATCCTTGAGGTGTATGAGCAAATAGGAGAGGCGGAGCTCGCCCCGGGGGAGAAGATCAGCTTCCGACAGGAGTATTATCTACAGCCCCAAACGGAGGAAGATATGGAAGAGATGTTCCTTTCTTTGGGCGGGAGCATAGAAGAGGATTCCCAAGGGAACCGAATAGGCATCATCGAAGACGGAGCGTATGAGTTCTTCCCTTCCCCGGGGACGGCGTACGATTTGATGCTCTACCCCAATACGATTCCGTTGGACGAGAACAGGGAGTATTACGCATATATTTGGATTTGGCTGCGCGAAGGAGAGGCGTCCCTGGCAGAAGTGGTGCCCACGGAGACCTATGA
>JAFYNA010000162.1 GCA_017549925.1 Clostridia bacterium
GTATTCCTCGGTCTTAGGTGCCTTACCGTGCCAGCCGTGGTTGTTTTCCATGAAGGAAACGCCCTTACCCTTCACCGTGGTGCACACGATGGCAGAGGGCTTGTCGGACTTGCAAGCATTGGCAACAGCTTCCTCGATCTGCGCAAAATCATGGCCGTCGATGCACTGCACGTACCAGCCGAAGGCCTCAAACTTCTTGTCGATGGGCGTGGGGTTCATAACCTCACGAACGTCGCCGTCGATCTGCAGGTGGTTGAAGTCCACAAAGGCGATCAGATTGTCCAGCTTGTAGTGAGCGGCGAACATTGCCGCCTCCCAAACCTGACCCTCCTGGCATTCGCCGTCGCCCAGAATGGTGAATACACGGTAATCCTGACCGTTCCGCTTACCTGCAAGAGCCATGCCTGCAGCCGCAGAGATGCCCTGGCCCAAGGAGCCGGTGGACATATCCACGCCGGGAACGTTCTTCATATCGGGATGTCCGGACAGATAGCTGCCCAGATGACGGAGAGTGTTCAGATCCTCCTTGGGGAAGAAGCCCTTCATCGCCAAAGCAGCGTAAAGCGCGGGACAGCAGTGGCCCTTGGAGAGCACAAAGCGGTCGCGATCGGGGTTCTTGGGATCAGCCGCATCCACCTTCATTTCCTTAAAGTACAGATAAGACATGATATCTGCAATGGAGAGAGATCCGCCGGGATGACCGGACTTGGCGTGGTAGATCGCCTCTACCGCCAGCTTTCTGATTTCCGCCGCCTTTTCGGCAAGCATTACGAGTTCCTGTTTTTGCATAACAAACCTTTCCAACTCTTTTTGAGAGTTTAACCTCCGATCCCGAGCTTCTCAAGTGTTTCCTTGAGAAACTGTGGGCGATCCGCTTCAAAAGCCAAAACCGCACCGCTAACGGGATGAGTAAATTGAATAAATTTTGCAAAAAGACATTGTCCCGAAAGCCCCAAACGGTGCTTTTCGGTGCCATACACGGGATCTCCCGCTACGGGATGCCCCATGTAGGCCATATGCACGCGGATCTGGTGGGTCCGCCCCGTTTCCAGGGTGAGCTCCAGATGCGAATACATTTTGTTTTTCGTTTCCCCCAGCACCCGATAATGGGTGACGGCGGGCTTGGAATTTTCCCGGGTGACCGCCATCTTTTTGCGGTCGGTCTTGCTCCTGCCGATGGGAGCGTCCACCGTTCCGCTTTCTTCACGAAAGCTTCCCACACAGACCGCCTCATAGCGGCGGACAAAGCTGTGGACGGCGATCTGCTCCGCAAGCCCTCTGTGAGCCTCGTCCGTTTTGGCAACGATGAGCAGACCGGAGGTATCCTTATCGATGCGATGAACGATACCGGGACGTACCATACCGTTGATGGAGGAAAGTCTCCCCTTGCAATGGTACAGCAAAGCGTTGACCAAGGTACCGTCCGGGTTCCCCGGTGCGGGATGCACCACCATGCCTTGGGGCTTGTCCACCACCAGCAAATGGTCATCCTCGTAAACGATGTTGATGGGAAGATCCTGGGGCACGGCCTCGATCTCCTCGGGCTCGGGAATCTCGTAGGTCACCTCGTCCCCCGCGGAAACAAAATCCCGTTTTTTAGCGGGCTTTCCGCCAAGCAGAACCTCTCCGCTTTCGATCAGCTGTTGCGCGCGGGAACGGCTGATCTCTGCCGCTTCCGCCAGCCATACGTCCAGACGTTTGCCGCCGGACTCATTGGTCACCGTCGTCGTTTCCTTCATGGGTGCCCTCTTCTGCGGCGGAGGCCGCTTCCTTTTGCTCCTGCAGACGCTTCTCTACCTTGGGCTCAATGAACAAAATGTACACCGCCAAGGCAACGGAGCCGCAGGTGACGAAGATATCCGCCACGTTGAACACGGCAAACTTCATAAACTGGAAATCCAGGAAATCCACCACGTAGCCGCTCAGCACGCGGTCGATCATATTGCCGATCCCGCCCCCCAGCACAGCCGCCAGGGAAACGGAAAGCAGCCAATGTCTGCCGTGAAATTTCACCAGCAGATAAGTCATAATAATCATGGCGATCACGGAAAAGACCATGAACACCCAACGGTTATCGGAAAACATACTGAAGGCCGCACCGGTGTTGCGGGTATGATAAAAACGAATCAAGCCCGGCAGAAAGGGTACTTCCTCATACAGTGCCATCTGAGAGACCACAATGGCCTTGGTCAGCTGGTCCAGAATCACCGAACCGAACAGAACGGAAAGAACAGCGATCAGCATACCGCCTCACGGCAACGTGCGCAGAGGCACTGCCCTTCCTCATCGTGGGTACAATCGTCACGGTATGCCCAGCAACGAACACACTTCTCGCCTTCTGCCACCTCAACCAGAACGGCAACGCCGCTTTCGGTCTCGGCAAAGGCCTCGGCGGGAGCTGCGTCATGGGACAGCTCTACCTTGCTGACGATGAACAGATCCTCCAGCTCCTCAGCGTGAGCGGAGAACAGCTTCATAGCCTCGTTGTCTTCCTTGCCGTAGATGGTGACCTTTGCCTCCAGAGATTTGCCGATGACCTTTGCGGCACGGGCAAGCTCCAAGGCCTTCATCACGTCGTCACGGTAGCGGAACAGACCCTCGTACTTCGCCTCCAATGCGGGGCAGTCGTAGGATGCATCCACTGCGGGAAGTCCGTTGCACAGAACGGAATCGGTATTATCCTCCTCGGTCAAAGCCATAAAGCTCCACAGCTCCTCTGCGGTGAAGGAGAGGATGGGCGCCAACAGCTTGGCGAGAGATTTTACAATGATATACATTGCGGTCTGCGCACTGCGACGCTCGGGAGCATCCTTGCGGTTGCAGTACAGACGATCCTTGGTGATATCGATATACAGCTTGGACATATCGATAGCACAGAAATTCAGCACGTCGTGACAGATCACGTGGAATTCGTAATTTTCGTATGCCTTGCGGGCAGAAGCCACCAGATTGTTCAAGCGGGAAAGGGCATAGCGATCGATCTCCTGCATCTGCTCCACGGGGATCATATGCTTTGCGGGATCGAAATCGGTCTCGGGAGTGCCCAGGTTTGCCAGCAGAATACGGCAGGTATTACGGATCTTACGGTAGCTTTCGGAAAGCTGCTTGAAGATGGCGTCGGAGCAGCGAACGTCCACGCGGTAGTCGCTGGATGCCACCCACAGACGGAGAATATCCGCACCGTAGACCTTGATGATGGACTCGGGCTCTACGCCGTTGCCCAAGGATTTGTGCATTGCCTTACCCTCGCCGTCCACCGTCCAGCCGTGGGTCAGCACTGCCTTATAGGGTGCCTCACCCAAGCCTGCGCCGATGGCGGTCAGCAGGGATGCCTGGAACCAACCGCGGTACTGGTCGCCGCCCTCCAGATACAGATCTGCGGGACGGGAATGGCCGTCTCTGCCATCCAGCACGTCGAAATGGGTGGAACCGGAGTCGAACCAGCCGTCCAGGGTATCTGTCTCCTTCTCGAAGCTCTTGCAGCCGCAATCGGGACAAGCAAAGCCATCGGGAAGCAATCCGGCAGCCTCTCTCTCGAACCATGCGTTGGAGCCCTCGGACTCGAACACGGAGGAGATATGGGCAATGGTCTCTTCGGTACAAATGGGCTTGCCGCAATCCTTACAGTAAAGAACGGGAATGGGCAGACCCCAATGACGCTGACGGGAAATACACCAGTCTGCGCGCTCATTGATCATGGATACCATGCGTTCGCCGCCCCATGCGGGAAGCCAGGTCACGCTGTCGCAGGCCTTGGCTGCCTCCTCACGGAAGGCCTCCACAGAGCAGAACCACTGGGGAGTTGCACGGAAGATGATGGGATGCTTACATCTCCAGCAATGGGGATAGGGGTGGATGATCTCCTTGGAAGCCAGCAAAGCACCGGTCTCCTTCATATCCTCCAAAATGGCGGTGTTGGATTCGTCATAACGCAAGCCGGCAAACTTACCTGCCGCCTCGCCCTGATAACCCTTATCGTCAACGGGAACCAAGATCTCCAGCTTGTACTTCATGCCGGTGAGATAGTCCTCCGCACCATAGCCGGGAGCGGTATGCACACAGCCGGTACCGCTGTCCATGGTAACGTAATCCGCTACGCAAAGCAGACTGGTACGCTCCAGGAAGGGATGTTTTGCGGTCATGTACTCCAGATCGGAGCCGATAAGGTCGTTGCAGAGGATCTCATACTCTTCGATCCCTGCATTTGCCATGGTGTCGTTTACCAACGCCTCGGCAATGATGTAGTTCTCCTCCCCTACGCGAACGATGCAATAGGATTCGCGGGGGTGAACGGCGATCGCCACGTTACCGGGCAAGGTCCAGGGGGTGGTGGTCCAGATCACGAAGTAGGTCTTGGAAAGATCTACCTTGCCTGCCAGCTTGCCCTGATCGTCGGCAACGCGGAATTTTACGTAAATAGAGGTACAGGGAGCATCCTTATACTCGATCTCAGCCTCGGCAAGGGCGGTCTCGTCGTGAGCGCACCAATATACGGGCTTCAGACCCTTGTAGATGTATCCGTTCTCGAACATTTTGCCGAAAACGCGAACCTCCTTTGCTTCGAAAGAGGGGTTCATGGTGAGATAAGGCTCATCCCAATCGGCCACGATGCCCAAACGCTCGAAGGACTCTCTCTGAAGCTTTACGAACTTCATGGCGAAGTCCTTGCAGGCGGAGCGGAACTCGGGGATGGACATACGCTTGCGGTCCAGCTTGGACTGCTTGATAATGGCACTCTCGATGGGCATACCGTGGTTGTCCCACCCGGGAACGAAGGGAGTGCGGTAGCCTGCCATGGACTTGGACTTGTTGACCATGTCCTTCAGCACCTTATTCATAACGTGACCCATGTGGATATTGCCGTTGGAGAAGGGAGGGCCGTCGTGGAGAATAAAGGAGGGGTTGCCCTCGTTTACCTCCAGCATCTTCTTATAGAGATCCATCTCGTCCCAGCGCTTCTTAAACTCCGGCTCTCTGGCGGGAAGGTTACCCCTCATGGGGAACTCTGTGACGGGAAGGTTCAAAGTGTCTTTGTAATCTTTCATATCTTTTTTCCTTTTTTCTGCTTGGTAGGCTTACTCGCCGTCTTCCATCATAAAGCGCAAGAACTCGTCCTCTGCCTCCTGGGCGCTGGGCAGATCCTCAGCGGGCTTCTCGACGGCGAAGGAGAAGATCTTCTTTTCCTCGGCCAGCTCGTCCTTGGCTGCCGCCTCTGCCTTGCTGTCGCTTTCCTCAATGCCCTGCTTCACGTCGGTGAAGATACGGGCGACAACAGCATCCTCATCCGGCAACACGATCTCGTCGATCTCGTTGACGGAAACGTTCTTGACGGACTCGATATGACCGCGGTACATATCGAAAAGCTGTTTTTTGAATTCCACGATGCGGGTACGAAGCTCCCACATCTCTTCCTTCTCTGCCTTCAGCTGTTCTTTGAACTCGGCAATCACCGCATCACAGCGTTCCTTGACGGCACCGGTGATCACGTCTGCGCGGTCGGAGGCATCCTTGACAATCTGGTCTGCCATCTTTTGTGCAGAGATCAACGTACTGCGGATAGATTCCTCCTCGTCCTTGATCTCATCCAGATTGGTAACGACAACGTGAAGCTTACGCTCCAGCTCGTTGTTCTCGCGGTATACCTCGGTATACTTTCCGATGAGGAATTCGATGTATTCATCCACCTCTGCGGGGTTATACCCCTTAATGGATTTGGAGAAGGGCTTGTTTTTCAGTTCGTGTGGTGCAAGCATCCTGCAAGTTCCTTTCAATATGTATTATTCAGCGAAAGCAAGCGCATCCTTTCACACTCCGAAAAAATTGCGCCGCAAAGCTGCTCTCCCGATTGCTTTTTTTCAAGCAAAGGACAGCAGCAAGAGACGGACGATCTCCAAAAGCAAATAGGTTGCCATAAAGGAGAAATCGATCCCAATATCCCGAATGCCGGGGACCCGATCCAGCATATTGCGGACAGGGGCAACCACCGGCTCGGACACCGCGTAGCACACCACCATCAGCCTAGACTCCTCCGACCCGAAAATGGATAACACCGCTCGGATCAGCATAGCGTAGCCCAGAACCTCCATGAACAGCAACACGGCAAGTTTGATCACTTCAAAAACAGGTTCCAAATCAATTCACTTTCCTTGGGGATAAGTCGAGAACTCAGAACAGCTCTCTGGATTTGGGAGCCTCTGCCTGAGGAGGAACGTCTGCAGTAACGTCAACGTGCTTGGGGGTCACGATGTAAGTAGCATCGGACACCTTCTTGATGTTACCCTCGATAGCGAACACAACGCCGCCCAAAAAGTCCAGAATACGGCGTACGGTCTCCTTGTTGGTATCCTCAAAGTTCAAAACGACGGTACGCTTAGCAAGCAGATGCTCACCGATGCCGAAGGCTGCGTCCATACGCTCGGGCTTAACCACCTTCATCTCCAGAGATGCGGCAGAGCCCACGCCGGTGGACTTGGCTGCAGCTGCGGGAGCTGCCTTTTCCTCAAAGCTCTCCTCTGCGTTCTCGTCGGAAACGTTGAAGTTTTCTTCCTCTTCCAGGTAGCTGTCGTCTTCCTTAAACATGTCGTTGATACGGCCTAAAAATCCCATGATTTACCTCCATGATGGTTTTATACAAATTATTTCTTATTCGATCTTAAACGGGGTAGCTTCTGGCGCCGAACACCGCGCTTCCCACACGGACAAGGTTCGCTCCACAGGATACCGCTTGCAAATAATCGCCGCTCATCCCTGCGGACAAAACTGCCCAATTCTTATTATCTTCTTTTTTTACCCGAATGTCAATGAATTTTTGATATATTTTTTCAAAAAAATGCAAATTTTCTTCAGGAAACTCCGTTTTTGGGGGAATGATCATCAATCCGCAGGGCTGAAGGTGGGGAAACTCCCCGATCTTCTCCAAAAATTCCTCCGTGTCTTCCATGGCGATGCCGGATTTTCCTGCCTCGGATCCAATGTTGATCTCGACCAAGACTTTCATGGTCAGATTGTGCTTGGCCGCCTGCTTTTCGATCTCAGAGGCTAGAGCGAGGCTGTCCACGGAATGGATCATGGAAACCTTATCGATGATATATTTCACCTTATTGGTTTGAAGATGTCCGATAAAATGGATCTCCATATTCTCTTTGTCCAGGCTGTCGTACTTTTCCAAAAGCTCCTGGACGCGGTTCTCCCCGATGAGGCGGGTACCGCAGGTAACGGCGTAATTGATCAGCTCCGCGGGAACGGTTTTAGTGGCAAGGAGCAGTTCCGCTCTGCCATCCAGCTCGCCGAGGATGCGCCGAATATTCTCTTTGATCTCTTCTCTGGTGTTCAAAACGAGTCCTCCGTCACTGCAAAACCTGACCCTCGTACAGCTCGCTTGCGGAAATAATCACCGTATCGTACAGTGAAACATATTCTGCGGAAATATGTGCCTTGTCGTCACGGTTGCCCGTTACGCTGTTAAGGGGAACACGGCAAACCGCAAACTCCTCCTCGCGGTAGAGAATGTCCGCCTTTTTGAAGATCACGCGGTTTCCATCCAGGACGTAGCATCCCAAGACACCGTCTTGAGTACGCAAGGCGTCGGTGCTGACGCGGATCCCGGAATAGGTGCCTGCCACCAGCTGTACCGTTTGGCGGCGGGTAAAGTCAAAGCCCTCGGGCAGTACGTTGGAGCGGAACACCAGCACGGCGTGATCCCGGTTGGTCTGCACGGCCTTCTTTTCCAGCGTCATGGTAAGACGCATACCCGTGGAATAGGGGAACACCAGCTCATAACTTCTTCCCTCCGTGTACTCACTGGCAGAGCGCTTATCCAGCGATACCGCCACGTACCAATCCGCATCCCGCGCCATCTTGCCGCAGGCGCTTGTTAAAATTCTGTTGTCGGGAGAGCAATTCAACAGCTCGTCAAAGCTGTCCACCGTCAGATCGGCCAACGCCTCTACGGTGAAGATATCCTCGTATCCGTCCGCCGTATTGTAATAATACCCGGCGCAGGGAGCGCTTACCGACACGGAATGCCCCCGTAGGGAGTCCTCCAGATCCGCACGCTCCTGCTTGAGCAGGTTGATCTGCGAAGAATAATCAAAATCATCATCCAGCAATGCCTGGCGGCGGTTCATCTCTACCCAAAGGGCTTCTTCCCCGCGGAGCGCGGCGGCAAGGTCTCCGTCGGCAATCTCCCGCAGAAGCTCCACCGTCAAGGCTTGGATCTGCTTGTCCAAAATAGCAAGATCGGTGGTCTGCGCCCCCTGGGAAAGGTTGGAAAGCTCCAAAATACGAATCATACGGTTGATGCGGGTGATACGCTCCTGCAGGGTTGCGTCCTGCTCCTCCGAATAGGTCACCGCCACGGGGGTTCCCTTGGCAACGCGGTCGCCGTTATCCACCAAGAAGCAATCGATGCCCTCCGTACCGCTGTAAAGGGGCGTTTCATCGCGGAACAGATACGCCTCCAACTGGACGGTATCCCGCACGGTGACGTAGGTGGTCTGCTCCACGTCCGCCACCTCGCCGATCCCCAAGGTCAACTGCAAGATCAAATACAGACAGAGAACCACCAATAGCAAGGTAATGCCGAACTGGGAAAAGAAACGCTTGATCCTTGCCATGGGATGTCCTCCTTCTACCGTTTTTTAAAGCGTGATCAGCTTATCGTAATGCATTCTGGAAAACCAGGTCTCCTGCCGCTTGGCATACCGCCTGGTGTTGCGGCAAATATCCTCCTCCACCTGCTCGATGGAGATCTCGCCGTCAAAATACGGGTAAAACTCCTTATACCCGATGGCCTGGGAGGCGGTGGGGGTTTCCCGCAGACCCTTCTCGCAAAGGGCGCGCACCTCTTCCTCCAAGCCCATCTCAAACATTCTGCGCACCCGCAGATCGATCTTTTCGTAAAGCTTTGCCCGATCCGCGTAAGTCAGACGGATCACGGTGGGGTCATAGGGGTTCTCTCCCTCACGGCTCAGCTCGTCCGCACGGCTTTTGGTCACTCCGGAGGTCAGGGCGATTTCCAAAGCTCTCACCACACGCTTCACGTTGTTGGGGTGGATAGCCTCGGCGGATGCGGGATCCACCTGCGCAAGTCTTGCGTGCAGTGCTTCGTTGCCCTTCTCTTCCGCATAAGCAAGAAGCTCCTCCCGCAGTTTTTCATCCGCAGTGGTCTCGGCGAGCCGCTTCCCGGTGAGCAAAAGCTCAATATACAGTCCCGTGCCGCCGCAGAGAATGGGTGTCTTTCCCCTGCTGTGGATCTCGCGGATCTTCTCACCCGCCAGCTCCATAAACCGCCCTGCGGAAAAGGGCTCGGTGATCTCCGCAATGTCCAGCAAATGATGGGGAATCCCCTGCTGTTCCTCGGCATCCGCCTTGGCGGTGCCCACATCCATCCCGCGGTAGATCTGCATGGAATCCCCGCTGATCACTTCCCCATCCAGCTCCTTGGCCAGACGGATAGCGTATGCACTTTTTCCCGAGGCGGTGGGTCCCACCACGGCGTATACGGGTATTTTTTCCATGACTTTCCACACGATCCAATAATAAGTGTCTCATTATATCATATCTCTCGCCAAAAAGCAAGTGGAAGAAAAGAAAACGTTCGCTTTTTTTCGCGAACGTTTTTGAGAGAGGTCATGTACTTCACACGATCAGCATAGCGTCGCCAAAGGAGAAGAAGCGGAAGCGCTCCTCCACGGCAAAACGGTAGGCGTTCATGGTGTTTTCGTACCCTGCGAAAGCGGAGACCAGCATGATCAGGGTACTTTCCGGCAGGTGGAAATTGGTGATCAAGCCATCTATGGCGTGGAATTTCTTGCCGGGATACAGGAAGATCTCGGTGTGCCCCTCGAAGGGCTTCACCACCCCGTCTTCCCCGGTAACGGACTCCAAGGTACGCACGCTGGTAGTGCCCACGGCAAAAACTCTGCCTCCGTTCTGCTTGGTACGGTTGATGGCCTCTGCCGCCTCGGGGGTCACCTTGATGTATTCCGAATGCATTTTGTGGGCAAGGATATCGTCCTCTTTGACGGGACGGAAGGTGCCCAGCCCCACGTGCAAAAGCACACGGACGATCTGCACACCCTTGGCCTCCAGCTCCGCCAAAAGCTCGGGAGTGAAATGCAATCCCGCGGTAGGCGCGGCGGCAGAGCCGTTGGTACGGGCGTACACCGTTTGGTAACGGTTTTTATCCTCGAGTCTCGCCTTGATATAAGGGGGTAGAGGCATCAGTCCGATACGCTCCAGCACTTCAAGAAACACACCCTCGTAGGTAAATCGGATCACCCGCACGCCGTCCTCACGGATGCCGATGACCTCCCCGCTCAGCCCCTCGGGATAGTTCACCTTCTGGCCGATACGGGTCTTTTTGCCGGGCTTGGTCAAGGCTTCCCAGACCTCGCCCTCCTCGCTTTCCACCCGAGACAGCAGCACCGTCTCGATCTCCCCCGTTCTGCCCTCGGCAGTACCGAAGATACGGGCGGGGATGACGCGGGTGTCGTTGATCACCAGGCAATCCCCTTCTTTAAAGTAAGAAAGCACGTCGGAAAAATGCCCCTGGGATACCTCGCCGCTTTCCCGGTTCAGCACCAAAAGGCGGGAACGGTCTCTTTTCTCGGAGGGGGTCTGGGCGATCAATTCCTCGGGAAGGTCGTAATAATAGCTGGATCTTTTCAAAAGATCAATGTTTTCCATGCTCATATCCTCAGAATTCTACCACCATGCCGTCGTAAGAGGTCAGGAAGCCGATCTCCTTCGCCGCAGGCACCAGCTCGTCGTGGATCAGTTTGCCGTTGTGGGAGAAGTGGTTCACCACAGAGATGGTGTTGGCATCGGAAACGCCGATGGCCTCCAATCTTGCTCTTACCTTGGGGCAGGAATCCAGACCCATGTGTCCGCCGCCGGAGGGCAGAGCCACGTAGGTACAGTCGTAGGAGATCAGGTCTGCCCGCACCTTGTTGGCCGCCAGATACTCGTATACCTCGTCAAACAGCTCTCCCGTATCGTGGAGATACAGCAGAGTCTTCTCGCCGTCCTCAATGAGGTAGACAAAGGCCTTCTCGTTCATGGCGTGGAAGGCGGGCAGGGCGGTAACGCGGTACTTTCCTGCGGTGAAGGGCTTGTATGCCTGAATCTCCACAGCGGAGATGCCTGTGTCGTTAGGCTCCTCCTCACGGGTGATCCGCTCTCTTTCCAACAGCTTCATCACCCGCTCGTTACCGTACAGGGTAAGATTGGGGGTAGAAAGATCATGGGCATAGTAGCTGGTGGAGCGCAAATGCAGATCCGTGGGAGAGAAATGATCCATGTGGGAATGGGTGATCAGCAGAGTCTTCACGGCAGAGAAATTCAAGCCGTTCTGCTGCATATGAGAAAAGGAATCCGCGGGGAAATCGATGAGCAGATCGTCGTTCACCATAGCCTGAGAACGGGTGCGAAGGTTCTTTCCCCCTCTTTCCAAGGCCTTCTTGCAATATTCACAACGGCAGAACAACGCGGGCCAGCCCTCGGCAGCGGCAGTTCCCAAATAAGTCAGCTTCATAAAACACACTTCCTTTGTGATAGTTTTCTTCATCATACCCCATCGGAAGGAAAAATGCAAGTAATTTTTTTGAAAATTTGAAAAAAAGGTATTGCTTTTTCAAAAAATGTGTGTTATAATGACGCCCGTATGAAATTTTATCGACCCGGCGCCGGTAATGTCGGGTCCAAGAAGAAAGCGAGGAATTCCATCATGAAGCAGGGCATCCATCCCGATTACAAGAACACGACCATCACTTGCGCTTGCGGTGCGGTGTACAACACCAAGTCCGTTAAGGAGAACCTGAAGGTTGATATCTGCTCTAAGTGCCATCCGTTCTTCACCGGCAAGCAGAAGTTTGTTGACGCCGGCGGACGTGTTGACAAGTTCAAGAAGAAGTTCAACCTCAACTAAGTTTCCCCCATTACAGCAGCAACAAGATTGCGGCGCGCAGGAATGTCTGCGCGCCGTTTTTTTCTGTGAAAGGAGTTCCTTATGGCAGAGATCAACGTTATTCAAAAAGAAGAGATCACCCGCGCGGTTTTGATCGCCGTCTCTCTGGGGCGAGAGGAAGCGGAGTGCGAAAACTCCCTGGCGGAGCTGGAGCGTCTCTTGGACACCGCGGGAGGCGAGGTTGCCGCTACGGTGATCCAGAACCGTCCTCACCCCGACAAGGCTACCTACATCGGCAGCGGAAAATGCGAGGAGGTTGCGGAGCTGGTAAAGTCCGACCCCACCATCACCCTGGCGGTGTTTGACAACGAGCTTTCCCCTTCTCAGATCGCCGCGGTGGAGGAGATCGTGGGCATCCGCGTCATCGACCGCACCATGCTGATCTTGGATATTTTTGCCCTTCACGCCGTTACGGGCGAGGGTAAACTGCAGGTAGAGATCGCCTGCCTGCGCTACACCGCCCCCCGTTTGATCGGCAAGGGTAAAATGCTTTCCCGTCAGGGCGGCGGCATCGGCAGCCGAGGCCCGGGCGAAAGCAAACTGGAAAGCGACCGCCGCCATATCCGCCGCCGTATCGAGGCGTTGGAGGCAGAGCTGGACGAGCTGGAACGCACCCGCGGGGTAAAGAGGTCCCAAAGAATGCGCTCGGGACTTGCCACCGTGGCCATCATCGGATACACCAACGCGGGAAAATCCACCCTGCTGAACAGACTGACCGATGCGGGTATTCTGGCGGAGGATAAGCTGTTCGCAACCCTCGACCCCACCACCCGCAGACTGACCCTGCCGGGAGGCACCGAGGTGCTTTTGACCGACACCGTAGGCTTTATCGACCGCCTGCCCACCCATCTGGTACGTGCGTTCCGATCCACCCTGGAGGAGCTGACCTACTGCGACGTGATCCTTTGTCTCACTGACGGCAGTGAGGAGGCGGGAGAACGCACCCGCAAGCGTGCCGTGACAGAAAAGCTCATCGGCGAGCTGGGCGCAGGAGAGAAGCCGATTATTGAAGTATATAACAAAACCGACCTGGTGGACAAGAACGCCAAGGATCTCTTCCCCGGCAACGTGCTGGAGATCTCCGCCGCCACGGGAGCAGGCATTGACACCCTGCTGTCCAAGCTGGAGGAGACCGTCAACGGCGGAAAAAAGGTGCTGAAGCTGTTCTTCTCCCACAACCAATCCGGGAAGGCGGCAGAGGTCTACCGCTTTGCTACGGTAAACGAAACGGAATACACCGAAAACGGCACCCTGATCACTGCCCTCTGCGACGAACGGGCTCAGGGAATGTTTTCACAATTTGTACAAGAATAATTTCTTGACTTTCTGTCAAAACACTGGTATACTGCAAGCGTGTTATATCGCACCGAAAATTTGACGTTCCTTATGAGGTCACCTTATGTTATCTTTTAAAAGATTTTTGGCGTGCGCCCTTTGCGTACTGCTGTTGCTGTGCTGCGGCTGTTCCTTTGTGGATCCCTTGGGAGGGGAATCCTCCTCTGTCGAATCCGTCGGGAATTCCTCTGCCGCCGACACCTCTTCTCTGCACCAATCCTCTGTCGATGAGGAAAACTCCGTAGCGGGCACCTCCTCCGAGGAAGAGCCCTCTCTCCCGGACGAGAGCGTAGAGGAATCCAGCGCACCTGATATCATCGATCTTCCCGAGGACCCCGTGGACACGGTGGTCAGCTTTGTTGCCTGCGGCGACAACCTGATCCATCCCTCGGTATATTACGGCGCCATGGAATATTACGCCGCCGCCAACGGTACCAAGGTCAATTACAAAGATTGGCCCACCAACGAGATGGACTATGACTTCCTGCCTATCTACGAGTACGTGGCAGACACCATGAAGAACGCGGATATCTGCTTTATCAACCAGGAGACCCTCTCCGGAGGTCCCGGTACCAAGATCGACGGCTATCCCCAATTCAACACCCCCATCGCCATGGGCAGAGACCTGGCGGCTCTGGGCGTGGACATTGTCAACATGGCTCACAACCATATGCTGGACTCCGGCAACGACAAGCTGCTGAAGTATTCCGACCCCTATTTCAAGTCGCTTGGTATGACCCCCTTGGGATACTACGAAAACGAGGCGGATACCAACAACATCGTGATTTACGAAAAAGAGGGCATCACCTTCGCACTCCTCACCTACACCTACGGTACCAACGGCATCCAGTGCTATTCCGACACCTACATTCCCTATTTTGACGAAGCGTTGATCCGCCGTCAGGTTGGCCTGGCTCACGCTCTTGCAGACGTGGTGATCGTTTCCGCTCACTGGGGATACGAGGACAGCTACACCCAGAACCAATCTCAGCGCAACTACGCCGAGCTGTTCTGCGAGCTGGAGGTGGACGTGGTCATCGGTACCCATTCTCACTGCCTGCAGCCCATGAAATGGGTGGAAAACGATATCACCGGTCACAAAATGCTGTTGACCTACTCCTTGGGCAACTTCGTTTCCGGTATGCAGGGCGCCTTGAACGTACTGGAGGGTATGCTCTCCTTTGACGTACGCAAGAGCGCGGAAACCGGCGAGATCACCATCGAGAATCCCATCCTCACCCCTTTGGTGCTTCACTATACCAAGGAATCCGCCGACGGCGAAAAGGATACGGGATACCGCAATTTTAAAATCTACGAGCTGAAGAACTACACCGACGAGCTGGTGGCCGCCCACGGCGTTACCCGCTACGAAAAATCCCACGGTACCACCTTAAAGGGCGGTAAGTTCTCCATCGAAAATCTCTATAAGACCCTGCGTGAGGTCATCCCCGCAGAGTTCCTTCCCGAGGAATATCGGTAAAGCCTTACAGCGTCGCAAAAGCGGCGCTGTTTTTTATTGCGGTATTTTGAATTTTTCTAAGAAACACTTGCAATCTTACCGCTAAAGTGGTATAATACTATACTAAAGTAGTGTTTTCTTTCGGAGGTGGAGATTTCCATGGAAAAGCAAGCAAAAAAAGGCGTCCTGATCGCGTTGGACGGGCTGGACGGATCGGGCAAGGAGACCCAGACCCGACTGCTGGAGGAGGCTTTGAAGGCCAAGGGAATTCCCTGCCGTTCCATCTCCTTCCCCACCTACGATGACCAAATGAGTGCCGCGGTCAAGCTGTATCTCAGCGGTGCCTTCGGCAGTGATCCCCACGCGGTAAACGGATACGCCGCATCGGTGTTCTACGGCGTGGACAGATACTGCTCCTATATGCTGGATTGGAAGAAGGACTACGAGGCCGGTATGGTGATCCTTGCCAACCGCTACACCACCGCCAACGCGGTGCATCAGCTTTCCAAGCTTCCCGAGGAGGAATACGACGGCTTTTTGAAATGGCTGTTTGATTTGGAATACGGCAAGATGGGGCTCCCCACACCGGATCTGGTTTTGTACCTGTGCGTACCGCCGGAGGTCTCTACCGCGTTGATCCAAAGCCGTTCCTCCCAGACCGGGCGGGCAACGGATATTCACGAAAACGATAAGAAGCATTTGACCGACAGCTACAAGGCGGCGCTGTATTCCGCCGAGAAGCTGGGCTGGGCAAAAATAGATTGCGCATCGGAGGGCACGCTGCGTACCCGAGAGGATATCCATGAAGAGATCCTCCGCTACGTGGAAGCACTCCCCGAAATACGTACTTAACGAGAAAAGGATTTTCCATTATGGTTAGAATTGCAGTATTGTTAGCCGAAGGCTTTGAAGAAGCGGAGGCATTGGTGCCCGCAGATCTGCTTCGCCGCGCAGGCGGTGAGGTGCTGTTGGTTTCCGTAAGCGGTGAGGAAGCCGTGGCCGGTGCCCACGGAATCGCCGTAAAGACGGATATCACCCTTGACCGCTTAGACAGAACCTCTTTGAATTGCGTTCTGCTTCCCGGCGGGTTGAAGGGCACGGAGCATCTTTACGAAAGCTTTGCCGTTCGCTCCTTGATCCAGCACGCCGCAGGCGAAGGGATTTACATCGCTGCTATCTGTGCCGCTCCCTCCATTCTGGGCAAGATGGGTCTTTTGGAGGGCAGACGATACGCCTGCTATCCCGGCTTTGAGAAGGAGATCCCCGACGGGATCCGCACCGGCAAAAAGGTGGAGCATGACGATACCTTCGTCACCGCCGAGGGCATGGGCGTTTCCTTTGACTTCGGTTTCCGCTTGGTAGAGCTGTTGTTCGGCTACGAGACGGCGACCGTTATGCGGGAGCAGACCCGTTACGAGTAATCCGCCATTGTTTTAAATTTCAAAAGAAAGGAATGAAGAGTTATGCAAAGCATCCCCGCGGCGGAAAAACGCATCCGCTGGAACCAACCCCATTTGACCGCGCCCATACTGATGCTCTTCATCCTTGGCGCCATGCATTTTTCCCGGCATATCCTTGCCGGAAGTGAGGACGTGGCGGATCTGTTCTTGAGCATCTCGCTGGTGCAGATCCTGGTGCTGCTCCTCCCCTGTATGCTGTATTACCTGTTGAAGAAGCGGAAGCTGGCCACCCCCATGCCCGTCGCCCCCATGAAAATGCGTCATATCGCCTTGACGCTGTTTGGCGGCGGCGTGCTGATCGTCGGCAACCTGCTGATCAAGTTCTTCTACCGTGCGGTGGCGGAGCAATCCGTTTCCACCCCTGCCTTCTTTGAAGGACTTTCCGCGGGAGAGGGCGAGTTGTCCTTTGCGGGAGTTCTGCTTTCCATGGTCATCATTCCCGCAGTGTGCGAGGAATTGCTGTTCCGCGGGGTCATTCTGGCAGAGTACCGCGCCTTAGGGCAGGGCAACGCCGTGCTGATCTCGGCGATCTGCTTCGCCATGCTTCATTTTTCCGTGACCAACTTCCCGGTGTACCTGTTCGTGGGGATTTTGCTGGGCGTGATCACCAACGCATCCCGCTCGGTGATTCCCGCCATGCTGTTGCATATTTTCAGCAACACCCTGAGCGTATTCACCTCGGATCAGTTCTTGAACATCATCATGCAAAAGAACGGTGCGTTTTTCGTTGGCTTTTTGCTGGCCGTTTTGTTCGGCACAGCCTTGTTCCTGTTTTTGTACTGTGTGGAGCTTCAGTACCTGCGGTTCGCCCAGGACCCTCCGGAGCAGTCCCTTCCCCCGAAAAATCGCACCCATCTGGCAAAGGTGTTCCTTTCCCCCACGTTCTTGGTGTTGACCGCCGCGTTCCTTTTGATCACGGCATTGCAATAAGGAGGCTTCCATGCAAGACGAACGTCTTAACAAAAACGAAGAGTTGGAAGAGATCCTTGCGGAATACCGCAAGAAGAAAAAACCGAATCCCGAGGCCTCCGCTACCTCTCCTATCCACGCCGAGACCCGTGTGGTAGAAGCCAAGACCCGTGTGGAGCTTCCCCCGCAAAACGACGAGCCCCATGAGGAAGAGGACGGTGTCAGCATTTCTGAGAGTGCAGTGCAAAACCATTTTGCAGACTCCCTTTCGGAGGATGTGATCGGTCTTTCCTCCCATTTTTCCGAAAGCGATGGGGACGAGCCGCCCCTGCCTGTAGAGGAGGAGCCCGAGCCCGTTTATGAAGAGACCTATTACGACGATGACGACGAAGAGGACGAGGAGGACGACGAGTTTGTCTTCCCCCTACCCTTCAGAATTTTAGGCAAGCTGTGGCGAGGCTTCACAGGACTGAGCTTCATTGCCAAGGCCGCGCTGTACTTGGTAGTGGTCTTGATCTTGGCGGCGTATCTGTCTTATTACGTGTTGACCGTTGGCAACGATATGTTTGCCCTGGTAAAGGGCGACGCGGAGATCGTGATCACCCTTCCGGAGAATGCCACCAAGGAAGAGGTAGCCCAGATCCTGTACGAAAACGGCCTCATTGAATACGATTGGGCGTTCCCTCTGTATCTGGAGCTGTTCGGCGAAAACGAAGAGATCTCCTTTATCCCCGGAGAGCATACGCTGAACGTCTCTATGAACTATTCTCAGCTGTTGACCGCCTTGACCACCCCCGTGCGCATCCGCGAAGTGGTCACCCTGACCTTCCCCGAGGGCTTCACCGTGGACGATATCATCGATCTGTTTGTCAAGAACGGTGTGGGCACCAGAGAAGGGTTTGTGGAAGCCATCAACAACTACCCCTACAAGCATGAGTTTGTCCGCTTGCTGGACGAAAACGGCTGGGATGCCGACCGTGTTTACCGCTTGGAGGGCTATCTGTACCCCGACACCTACGATTTTTATACCGATACCGAGGAATATCTGGCCATCAACAAGCTTCTGAACAACTTCAACAGCAAGGTTTGGCTGGATTGGAAGAGAACCTACGCCTCTATCTGCGAGGAGCAGGGCTACACCTTGGACGATATCATCACCCTTTCCTCCATGATCGAGGCGGAGGGTAAAACGGCGGAGGACTTTGAGTATATCTCCTACGTCTTCCACAACCGTCTCCAGCACAAGGTGGATTATCCTCTGCTGGAAAGCGACGCCACCATTCAGTACGCCTTAGAGCTTGCGGGCATGGACCGTATTCAGGACGCTTCTCAGATCGACAAGAGCTTCCCCAGCCCCTACAACACCTACACCAACGAAGGTCTCCCCCCCGGTGCAATCTGCAACGCGGGTCTGGATGCCATTCTTGCCGCTATCTATCCCTCTCCCCCCTTGGATGAGGAAGACAATATTCTCAACGCCTTCTTCTTCGTCAGCAACGATTTGGGCGAGACCTACTACGCCGCTACCCTTTCCGGTCACTTGAAGAACGTGGAACGGGTGAAGAAGGAAAACGCAGCCTTGAAGGAGGAGGGTACAGAAAATGACTGACAGAAAGAAACCCGAGATCCTTTCCCCCGCAGGAAACCCCGAGAAATTCCGTTTTGCCATCGATTACGGTGCCGACGCGGTGTACTGCGCCCTGGAACGGTTCGGAATGCGCCGTGCGGCGGATAATTTTACAAAAGAGACCTTGGCTTCCGCCATTGACTACGCACACGCAAGAGGCAGAAAGGTTTACCTCACGGTGAACGTCATGCCTCACGAGGGCGAGTTTGACCAGCTTCCCCGCTTCATTGCCGAGGCGGACGAATTGAAGCCCGATGCTTACATCGTCTCCGATCCCGGGGTCATGGATTGCATCAAGGCCAACGCCAAGAACCCCGAGCTGCACCTCTCCACCCAGGCAAGCACGGTGAACGCCGCCGCCTGCCGCTTTTGGTACCGCCAGGGGGTGAAGCGCATCGTTCTGGCCAGAGAGCTTTCTCTGGCAGAGATCAAGGCCATCCGCGGAAGCATCCCCGAGGATCTGGAGCTGGAGGCCTTCGTCCACGGTGCTATGTGTGTTTCCTATTCCGGCAGATGCCTGCTTTCCAACTACTTTGCGGGAAGAGATGCCAACGGAGGCGCCTGCGCCCAGCCCTGCCGCTGGAAGTATTACGTACACGAGGAAAAACGCCCCGAGGATGTGATCTCCGCAGAGCAGGATGAATACGGCACCTATCTGTTCTCCTCAAAGGACCTCTGCATGGTGGAGCATATCGGTGCTTTGGCAGAGGCAGGCTTGGACTCTTTGAAGATCGAGGGCCGCGTAAAAAGTGCCTATTATACCGCCGCAGTGACCAACGCTTACCGCATGGCGCTGGATGATTATTACGCGGGCAAGCCCTTTAACCCCGCCTATCGCGCAGAGGTGGAAAGCGTTTCCCACAGGGAATATGCCACCGGATACTTCTACGGCAATCCCCACGAGAATGCCAACATCGTGGGCAACAACATTTATCTGAAGGACCGCGCTTTTTTGGCTGTGGTGAAGGATTATGACGAAACCACGGGCTTGGCGTTGTGCGAGCAGTTTAATAAAATGCAGATCGGTGACAAAGCAAATCTGCTCTCCCCCGGCACTACGGGAAGAGATATCACCGTGGAAGCGCTGTTTGACAAAAACGGCCAGCCCATAAGCGACACCAAGCACCCCCGCATGGAGTTCTACCTCAAGATAGAAAACGCCAGGGCGGGAGACCTGATTCGAGGAATCTGACCTACAATGAAAAGACTTTTGCAAAAGCGTATCACCGTAATCGCAGGGCACTTCGGCTGTGGCAAAACCAACATTGCCGTGAATTTGGCCCTTGCCTTGGCGGAGGAGGGCAAAAAATGCTGTCTGGTGGATCTGGACATCGTGAACCCTTACTTCCGCTCTGCGGATAACGAAAAGCAGTTGAAGGAAGCAGGGGTGCGCCCCATTCTTCCTGAATTTGCCAATACCAACGTGGACATTCCCTCCCTGCCCAAGGAATACGGCTCTGTGTTCGTCACCGACGAATGCGCCGTGATCGACGTAGGAGGCGACAGCGACGGTGCCACCGCCTTGGGCGTGCATCATCAGCAGTACGAAGCCTGCGGGTACTCCATGTACTACGTATATAACTACTACCGACCTTACATTTCCGATCCCCGCGCCGCTGCCATCATGTTGAAGGAGATCGAAGCCTCCTCCCGCATGAAATTCTGCGGCATCATCAACAACTCCAACCTGGGAGTTGAGACCACCAAGGAGGACGTGGAAGCCTCCTTTGCTTCCTGCGATGAGCTGTGCAGGCTCACGGAGCTTCCCTTGGCGGCGGTTACAGCCTTCCCGGAAAATCTGCCGGAGGGCGGCGTTCCCATCAAGGACGTAACCAGAAAATTATTTTAAGTTAAAGAAAAATAAACCCATAGAAAACTCAAGAAAGGCCTTTATTTATGAACAGAGTAACGTTCAAAACCGACCTTTGCAAGGGCTGCGGACTTTGTGTTCTGGCTTGCCCCAAGAAGATCGTTGCTTTGGAAGAAACCCTTCTGAACGCAAAGGGATATCATCCCGCCGGTGTCAAAGAAATGGATAAGTGCTTGGGCTGTGCCATGTGTGCCACCATGTGCCCCGATCTGGTCATCACCGTAGAGAAAAACGTTTGATTTACAGAAAGAGAGAATCACCATGAGCGAAAAATTGTTAATGAAAGGAAACGAAGCTCTGGCTGAAGCTGCCATCCGTGCAGGCTGTAAGCTGTTCTTCGGTTATCCCATCACCCCGCAAACCGAGCTTGCGGAATACATGGCAAAGCAGCTGCCCAAGAGAGAGGGTATGTGCCTCCAGGCAGAAAGCGAAGTTGCCGCCATCAACATGATCTACGGCGCGGCCTCCACCGGCAAGCGTTGCATCACCTCCACCTCCTCCCCCGGCGTTTCTCTGATGAGCGAGGGTATTTCCTACATCATCGGCAGTGACGTTCCCTGCGTTTTGGTAAACGTTCAGCGCGGCGGTCCCGGTCTGGGCGGTATTCAGCCTGCACAGTCCGACTACAACCAGGCGATCCGCGGCTTGGGTCACGGCGACCAGCACGTCATCGTTCTGGCTCCCAACTCCGTGCAGGAAATGGCATCTCTCACCGGCGAAGCCTTTGATCTGGCGGATATCTACCGTATGCCCTGTATGATCCTGGCAGACGGTGCTTTGGGTCAGATGATGGAGCCCGTTGACTTCGGCGCCCACACCCCCAGAGAGATCCCCGAGAAGACCTGGGCAACCAACGGCCACAAGAATGCAAGAAAGCACAACGTGGTCAACTCCCTTTACATCGCTCCCGAGGAGCTGGAAAAGACTGTCCTGGATCGTTTTGAGCGTTACGCTGAGATCGAGGAAAAGGAAGTCAAGTACGATACTTATCTCACCGAGGATGCAGATATCGTGGTAGTGGCTTACGGCATTACCGCAAGAATTGCCAAGACTGCCGTTCGTATGGCAAGAGAGCAGGGCATCAAGGCGGGCTTGTTCCGTCCCATCACCCTGTGGCCCTTCCCCTCCAAGGAGCTGAAGGCTCTGGCGGGCACCACCAAGGCGTTCCTCTCCGTAGAGATGAACATGGGTCAGATGCTGTCTGATGTCAAGCTGGCCATCGACTGTGCAAAGCCCGTAACCCACTTCGGCAGAACCGGCGGTATGATCCCCACCCCGGACGAGATCCTTATCCACATCAAGAAAGCAGTCGGAGGTGACAACTGATGATCGTTTTTGAAAAACCCCATGCATTGACGGACGTTCCCTTCCATTACTGTCCCGGCTGTACCCACGGTATCGTTCACCGCTTGGTAGCGGAGGTTTTGGACGAGCTGGGCGTAGAGGGCACCACCGTAGGCGTAGCTCCCGTAGGCTGCTCCGTTTTTGCTTACAACTATTTTAACTGTGATATGATCGAAGCTCCCCACGGCAGAGCCCCCGCAGTGGCTACCGGCGTGAAGCGCTCCAACCCCGACCTCACCGTCTTCACCTATCAGGGCGACGGCGACTTGGCGGCAATCGGTACGGCTGAGACCGTCCACGTTGGTGCAAGAGGCGAGAACATCACCATCATCTTTATCAACAACGCCATCTACGGTATGACCGGCGGTCAGATGGCTCCCACCACTCTGCTGGGTCAGGTTACCACCACCTCCCCCTACGGCAGAGACAAGCAGCTCCAGGGCAACCCCATCCGCGTCTGCGAGATGATGGCAACTTTGGACGGCACTGCTTACGCAGAGCGCGTTGCGGTAGACTGCGTACAGAACGTACGTAAGGCAAAGGCGGCGATCAAGAAGGCGTTTACCCTTCAGCAGGAGAAGAAGGGCCTTTCCATCGTGGAAGTGCTTTCCACCTGCCCCACCAACTGGGGTCTCTCTCCCGATAAGGCGCTGGATTGGCTCCGCGAGAACATGATGCCCCAGTATCCCTTGGGCGTTTATAAGGATATCACAAAGGAGGAACAGAACTGATGGCAGGCATTCTTTTGGCAGGCTTCGGCGGACAGGGCATCCTGTTTGCAGGCAAGCAGTTGATCGTTGCAGGCATGAAGAACGGCAAGGAAGTCAGCTGGCTCCCCTCCTACGGCCCCGAGATGCGCGGCGGCACCTGCAACTGCTCCGTCAACATCGACGATGAGCCCATCGGCTCCCCTCTGGTTACCACTCCCGACATTCTGTTGGCTATGAACAAGCCCTCTTACGACAAGTTCGTTTCTAAGGTGGCTGTGGGCGGTACCGTGGTGTACGATTCCTCTCTGGTAACTCCCGAGGAGATCCGCTCTGACATCAAGTCCTGCGGCGTTCCCGCAACCAAGCTGGCGAATGAAAACGGCTTCCCCAAGCTGGCAAACTGCATCATGCTGGGCAAGCTGATGAAGGAAACGGGGCTGTTTGACCGCGAGTACTTCTGCGAAAGTCTCCGCGCCGCATCCCCCAAGGCAAAGCCCGAGCTGGGCGAAATGAACGCTAAGGCGTTCACCATCGGCTATGAGTATCAAGACTGATTCCGTCTGCGGGATCATCGTTGCCGCCGGAAGCGGTACTCGCATGGGCGGTGTCTCTAAGCCGGAGATCAAATTAGACGGTAAAACCCTGTTCCAACGGGTATTGGAGGCGTTTCTCGCCTCCTCCGTTTCGGAGCTGGTAGTGGTAGGCGGGGAAAATCTTCCCCGTCTGCAGCTTTTGGCAGAACGGTATCGGGGCTCTGTTCCCATCCGCTTCTGCGAGGGTGGAAAGACCCGAACCGAATCGGTTTTCAAGGGGGTCTGCCAAATGTCCCCCGGCATTTCTTACGCCTGCGTGCATGATTGCGCACGTCCTTTTGTCACGCCCGAAATCATCGAAAGCGTGATCGAAGGGGCAAAAAAGGCAGGCGCCGCTACGGCTTGCTCCCCTGTGACGGATACCATAAAGTTTGTTGATACGGAGCATTCTACGGTATATACCCCCAAGCGGGATCATCTGTTGGCTATCCAGACCCCTCAGGTCTTCCTGCGGGATCGTTACACCGTGGCATACGCCATGGCGGTGAAATCGGGGGATACCTTTACAGACGAGACCTCCATGCTGGAGGCGGCGGGTGGCAAGGTGGAATACGTAAAAACCGACGCCCGCAATATGAAATTGACCACAAAAGAGGACATCCTTCTGGCAAGGGCGATCCTCTTGATAGAAAAAGCCAGAGAGCAAGGCTAACAAAAAAGGAGTGTGCAAGCATGATCCGAATCGGTCACGGTTACGACGTTCATCGCCTTGTGGAAGGCAGAAAGCTCATCATCGGCGGCGTTGAGGTCCCCCACACCTTGGGGCTTCTGGGTCACTCCGATGCCGACGTGCTGTTGCACGCTGTTTGCGACGCCCTGCTGGGTGCCGCCGCCTTGGGGGACATCGGCAAGCACTTCCCCGACAGCGATCCCGCTTACAAGGGGATCGATTCCACGTTGCTGTTACGGCACTGTGGGAAGTTACTTTTGGAGCAAGGCTACACGGTAGGAAACGTGGATGCCACCGTGATTGCTCAAAAGCCCAAGCTTGCCCCCTATATTGCCGCCATGCGGGAAAACATTGCTTCCTGCCTGGACATCGGCACAGAGCAAGTAAACGTCAAAGCCACCACGGAGGAGCATTTGGGCTTTTCCGGACGGGAGGAAGGCATTGCCTCCCACGCCGTGGTGCTCATTCTAAAACAAGCATGAGGATGGAAAGCAGTATGAAGCAAAAGTTTATCGGAAACCTGATCTTCCCCAACGCCGTAATCAAGGACGGCGAGGTCTGCTGTGAAAACGGCGTGATCACCTACGCCGGTGTCAGAAGAAAGGACGACGGCTCTCACACCGTTTACGATTTCTCCGGGAAGTACATCTCCCCCGGCTTTATCGACGTGCATCAGCACGGCGGCGGCGGATACGACTATATGGACGGTACGCTGGAGGCCTTTATCGGCGCGGCGACCCTCCACGCCAAGCACGGTACCACCACCATTCTGCCCACCACCCTTACCTGCCCCGACGAGGAGCTGTTTGAATCCTTCGTCACCTTAAAGAAGGCGCAGAACACCAAGTATGACGGCGCGTATCTTTACGGCATGCACTTGGAGGGGCCTTATTTCTCCGCAGATCAGAAGGGTGCCCAGGATGAAAAGTATCTCCAGGTGCCCAATCCCGCTCATTACAACAAGGTGCTGGATGCGGCAGAGGGCTGTATCGTCCGTTGGACGGTAGCTCCCGAGCTTCCCGGTGCCATGGAGCTGGGCGACACGCTGAAGAAGCGGGGCGTTTATCCCTCCATGGGGCACTCCAACGCCACCATTGACGTGGCAAAAGAAGCCCTCTCCCACGGATACACCCATCTCACCCATTTTTACAGTGGCATGAGCACCATCGTCCGCATCGACGGATACCGTCACCCCGGTCTTATTGAGGCGGGCTATCTCTACGACGATCTTACCGTGGAGATCATTGCCGACGGCAAGCATCTTCCCGAGACCCTGTTGCAGTTGGTGTACCGCTCCAAGGGGGTACACAGAACCGTTCTGGTCACCGACGCCATGCGCGGTGCGGGACAGACCGAGGGCAGAACCATTTTGGGGTCTCTGGAAAACGGTCAGGAATGCTTTATCGAGGACGGCGTTGCCAAAATGCCCGACCGCAAGGCCTTTGCGGGAAGCGTTGCCACCGCAGACCGTCTGGTGCGCAACATGA
>JAFYNA010000163.1 GCA_017549925.1 Clostridia bacterium
CCTCGGTGATCTCCACGGTACGGCGATACCATGCGCCCAAAATAAAATCCTTATATTCCACCCCGGAAAGCTTGCTTTGGGGGCAGAAGGGAACGGTGATCTCCCCGGCCAGAGAGTGATCCTTCTCGGCATAGCCCCGTGCTATACCCGATCTGCCGTTATCGATCTCGAACTGCCAAAGGCCGTTGAGATTCTGCCAAGTCTCGCGCATCCATTGGGGACGGGGATGCTCCGCTCTGGGAATGGTGATCATAGTGCTGTCTCCTTATCGGGAATGAGGTAAAAGGCCGTATCCCACGCAGGAACGTAAGGCTTTTTGCGGAAATACAGCTTGCTTCTATAATCCAGCCGCTTCATCACCAAGGGAAGATCCACCAGATCCTCTGCGCGGTGATAGGCGGAAACGCACATGGCGGGACGGCAAGCGGTGATCAAATTCGCCGCTCCCTGCAAAACGGGAAGGTCTTCCCCCTCCGCGTCGATCTTTAAGCTCCCCACAGGAAGCCCCGAGGATTGAATGTAGGGATATCTGCACACGCTGTCCAGAGACCGAACAGCCACCTCTCCCTCGCCCAGCTCCAAGCGGGAGCCTCTTCCGCTCCCGGACTGGGAAGCCGAGCCATCCTTGGCACCGCAAGCGGCATGGAGGCACTCTACCCGCGCGGGGTCCACGTTGCGCACCAACTTGCGAAAGGTTTGGGGGTTGGGCTCAAAGGCAAGGATCTTCCCGCAGGAGGGGTTCCCCTGCAAATACTCCAATGCCGTATCCCCATCATAAGCACCCACGTCCAAATGATATGCGGCATGGGCATAATATCCCTCCGGCGGGCAGTTGCTCTCCTCGGGATGCTCCAAATAGGAGATCTCTCCCGTGAGGCAGTACCGCAAGACGCGGAGGTATAACTCTTTTGATAAATCGTCGGCCAGCCAATCGTAAACCCGGCAGATCTCCCGGGCACGCCGCGCCACCATTTCATGGTCGGGCTTGCCCTCTCCGTAAACAGGCAGAGAAGGAGACACCAGCAAATGCTTCTCTGCGATAGGTCTTAAGAAGGAAAATGCTTCCTCCCCCTCCAGCCCGAAGCAAAGCACCGCGGCGATGCGCCCCTCCCGACGTTCCACCTCTTCCAGAGACTCCACGGGAAACCCGCGGAAGGTACGCTCCCGCACAAATCCCGCGGAAGCGAACACCCCGGAAACCGTGATGCCGTTTTCTCGCAGATCGTCCAAGATCTTATCCGCTCCGTCCCCCGTACCGTAAAGGTACACAGGCAGGCCGCTTTCCTTCAAGCGGGTGTAGACGGAGGGAAGCGAAAGCAACTCTTGTATCATCGTTTTACAGATCCTCAGAATTATGAGCTTTAAAGCCCTCGCCAAACACCGCGGAAACACCCGCCACGATCAAAAAGGCGTTGGGATCCACGGAAGCCGCCAGTTCACGGGCGGCAGGCAGCTGCTTGGGGCGCATCACGCACATCAGCACCTTTTTCTCCTTGCCGGTGTACGCGCCGTAGCCGTTCAAGAAGGTGCCTCCCAAGTTCAGCTTCTCCAAAAGCAGGTTTGCGGTCTGCTGGGGATCGTTGCTGACGATGTATACCATACGTGCCTCGTCGGAGCCGTAGAGCACGTAGTTCATCACAAAGGTGGAAACCAAAATGCCAATGGTGGCGTAAAGAGCCACATCCAGCCCGCCGAACACCACAGCGGATGCGACAATGATAATAGCATCCAACACGAAGAAGATCACGCCGGTCTTAATATGAGGGAATCGCAAACGCAACACCTTGGTGATAATATCCACACCGCCGGAGGATGCGCCGGCGCGAAACAGAATGCCCATGCCCAAGCCCAACAGAGCACCGCCTGCCACGGCGGCAAGGACGGGATCTGCCGTCAAAGGGTACGCGTAGAACAGATCCATCAAGGGGGAGGATACCACCAGCACGTAGCTCGTCATGGCAAAGAATCGCCATCCAAACTTCCAAAGTCCCAAAAGCAGGACCGGGATGTTCATCACCAACGCCAAGGTACCGGTCCCCACGGGAAGGAGCTTGCTCAGAATCTGGGCAATACCCGTAATGCCTCCCGCAGAAAGACGGTTGGGATCCAGGAAAAAGCCGATGCTGGCGGCGTAGATCACCGCACCCAGGGTTGCCATCATAAATTTATACAAGCCGTGTCGCCAATCGATTTTCTTTGTTTTCTTCGTTTTCATAGCAAAATTCCTTCTTTGCAGTTATGCTTATACTATACCCCAAAATCCCAAAAAAGTCAATGAGAAGATGGGAAAACAAAAACCTTTTCTGCGAATTGACAAACAAGAGAAAATGTGATACTATAAATCCATCAAGACAAAAAAGGAGCATTGCCATGCATACACCTTCCGTGGTTTCTTTTGGAGAAGTTCTTTGGGATCTGTTTCCCGATTCCCGCGTGATCGGGGGCGCACCCTTTAATTTTGCCTCCCACCTCAGCAAGCTGGGGGCAGAGGTAACCTTTATTTCCGCCGTAGGGCAGGATGATCTGGGCGAGGCCGCCGCAGAGCAGATCCGTGCCATGGGTATGTCCGATCAATGCACCACCCGTCTGGCAGAGCATCCTACGGGCTTTTGCAAGGTGACCCTTCACAACGGCACCCCCTCTTACGATTTAAAGCGGGACGTGGCCTACGACCATATCCCCTTCCCCGCCGCGTGCCCCAAGAAGGCCGACGCGCTGTACTGCGGCACCTTGGCCTCCCGCATGGAGGACTCCTTCGCCACCCTGCGCCGTTTGTTGGACGAGGTGGAAGCAACCGAAGTGTTCTTTGACGTCAACATCCGCGGCAACGATTGGTCTGCCGAGCTACTTTGCACCGTTTTGCCCTATACCACCGTATTGAAGTTCAGCCGCGAAGAATCCGCCGTAATGGCAGAGGCTCTGGGCATCGCAGGAGAGGATCTTTGCACCGCCATGTGTAAGGAGCTGGCAAAGCGTTACCCCCGCTTGAAGCAGATTTTGGTCACCCTGGATAAGGACGGTTCTTTCGTCTATCTGGCGGCAGAGGATCGCATTCTGTACTCCCCCAAGCCGGGAAGCAAGGCTGTCTCCA
>JAFYNA010000164.1 GCA_017549925.1 Clostridia bacterium
GGTTTCCCCTTGACAAACGCCTCGCTTTTCCGTATAATAGAGGAAAAGAAAAACAAAAGGACTTGTTTGCCATGAAAAAATTGCTTTGCTTGCTCCTTGCCGCCTTGTGCGTATGCCTTGTTGCCTGCGGCGGGGAAGAGATCTCTCAGGTGGAGAGTACCCCTGCGGAAAGCTCTGTAACAGAAAGTAAGGAGGAATCCTCTATGGAAAGCTCGGAAGAGATCTCCATCGACGTGATCCAGACCCTGCGGGATTCCGCCGAGGGGATGATCGACAGCCTGACCTACAAAAACAACGGTAAAATGGGTGACTTGGACGGCCCTGCCTTCGCGGTGTATTCCGAGGTGGGATACAACGGTGCCTCCGCAACCCTGGATCTGAAGAACGCCTCTCTGCAGAGGGTGCTTCCCGACGGTCGCTACGTAAACGCTTACGCCTTCTTCGGGATCGACGTGTATTCCGGCGCTTATTGGCAGAACTGCGTGGACGTGGGCTTCTGCCGCAGCGGTTCCACGGGAAAGTGGCATTTGTTCTACAATATGTACCAGCCCTTGAACGAATCCACCTCCACTTGGTATGAATCCTCTGTGAACCTCCCCGACGATATTTACGACATGACCTTCGCCATGGAGGGGGATCAGTACGTGCGCCTCACCGTGACCGGCCGCAACCGCGGCAGAACGGACACCGTTTTGGTAGAGGTAAAGGGTGCTAAGGCCAACGGCAGCAACACTGCTTTCCTGTTCAACGCGGCGCTGGACTACCCGCCCAACACCAAGGTGGACAGAGAGGGCAATTACAGCGAGGATTTCGCTGAGATCACCCTTGCCAACAGCGACAAGAATTTGTTCTTCAAGGATCTGTACGTTTCCGATCTGAAGCTGTACAGCGAGTCCAAGCCCGAGGGCGAGGCATGGACCCCCGAGATGACCAATTCCACGGGCATCTGGCCGGATAAATCCGTGTCGGTGTTCGATTACGCCCCCACCACGGTGTATACCTTCGACGGGTCCTCTTACCTGATCGATCTGGATATGAACCGCAAAAAAGCGGAATAAGAGGGAAACGCCTCCTGTTTTGGGAGGCGTTTTTTTGCGGATAGACTTGAAAAGCCTGCTTTTTTGTGGTAAAGTAAGGGTAACGAACCAATAGGAGGACATGGAGATGAAAAAAGCGTTGTCCATATTGATCTGCTTGCTTTTGTGCGTTCAGCTTGTGGGTGCGGAATTGCTTTCCGCGGAAGCCGAGGGAGTAACCTTGCTCTTTGAGGATTCTTTTACCTACGCAAGCTTTGATTCCATGACCGGCTCTGGGGTATGGGGCTTGGAGACCGTACGGAAAACCGATGCCAAGGCTCCCGTTCTTGAAAACGGCGCGTTGGTGGTTTCCGAAAGGAGCAGTGTTAAGTTTGATTGGACCAAGGTGGAGGGCGTGGGGGATTATGACAGCGCAAAGACCTATATTTTCTCCTTTGACCTTACCCTTACCGACAAGGGCGACGGAAGTAACTGGGGAGGCGAAGTGCATACCCGGGGCATCTACGTGGCCTTTGGCGGTTGGTATAACCTGATCGAAATGCCCACCCGGGAAAACATCGTGAAGCTGGGCGGCACCACCGAGACCTACTCCGACGGCAAGTATCTCAACAAGAGGATGCACGCTACCGTGATCTGGGAGGGAACGGAGCTTTCTATCTCCCTTACGGACGAATCCGGCAAGGAGCTGATCTCCGGCAAGCGGAGCAGCGGGGACTTTGTGAATATGACAATCCAGCAAGCCGCCATGACCAATCTGGTGTTGCGCTGTGAGGACGGCGCTTTTGAGGTGGATAACTTCACCTTCTCCGTGAAGGAGGTTCCTATGCTGGACCGCAAGGAGGTTATCCTGCAGGACGGCGAGATGGCGGTGTATTCCTGCGGCATCGACTATACGGGAGAGGGCAAGACCAGCGTGAAATTCGGCGGCGCAGAGCTGTTTTCCGTGGAAGGCACTGCGCTGAGCGTGGCGGGCAAAACCGTTCCCGGTAGCTACGACAAGGGACTTTACACCGTGAACGTGTGCATAAGCCCCGAGCAGGAGATGGTCGCCGTGGAGGTCATCCTGCCCGACGGCGGTATGGTGCGGCGAGGCTTTTATACCCTGCTGGGCGGGGATGCGGTGTGTATCTTTGCCACGGGAGAAAGCAAGGTGACCTTTGCGGAGTTGGATGAGACCGAAGCCGCCATCAACGCATACAGCTATACCGAAGCCGAGCCGCAATACAGCGGCGTAGGGGCGAAGATCTATAATATCGTTACCTCCTTTGACATGGCTCAGACTACTCGTAACCTTGCTTGGACGGTGAATGCAAGCTTCCAAGCCGGCCGCGATGTGGCGCTTCAGTACCGCAAGGCAGGGGAGACGGAGTGGCTTACCGCTGACGGCATTCAGGAGCAGGAATCCACCAATACCTTGGACGAAAATTATTTCAAATGCGATTTGACGGATCTGCAGGCTGATACCTGCTACGAATACAGGATCGGCATCAAGGACAGCAAGGACGAAGCGGGAGAGTGGACGGAGATCTACAGCTTCACCACCGCCCCTCAGGAGATCTCGGAGTTTTCCTTCATCGCCGTGGGAGACACCCAAGGCATCACCTGGAACGGCAAAACCACAAGCGACAAGGGCTTTATGTACGCCATGAGCGCTTACCAAGAGGCCTTTGAGGAGCTTTCCAACCCTGCGTTTATTGTACACGTGGGAGACGTGGTGGAAACCGGCAACAACAAAAAGATGTGGAATCTCTATTTCAAGACCTTGGGGGATAAGGGGACTTCCGTTCCCATGTTTGCCGCCATCGGCAACCACGATACCTGGGGCGGGCCGGTTTATTTCGACCTCCACTTCAACCACCCCAACAACGGCGGCACGGCGGCTTTGGATGCAACCTATCTGAACAGCCTTACCGACGGCAATCTGCGGCGTATTTTCCAAACCGCAGACGAAACCATCTATTCCTACGACTACGGCAATGCCCATTTCATCGTGCTGAACACCGGCAGCTACTGCGGGGAGGATCAGTATTTGATCGAAGCCCAGCGAGAATGGCTGATTGCGGATCTGGAGGCTCACAGGGATGCCAAGTGGACGGTTCTGATGTTCCATCAGCCCATCTATCACAGAATGGGAGAGGGTCAGTCCAGACCCTGGCTTTCGGACGTGATCGAGGGCTACGGCGTGGATCTGGTGATCCAGGGACATTCCCACTTGGTGACCCGTACCTACCCCATGAAGGATGGACAGATCGTTACCAAGGAAAATCTTGACGTGATCCCCAAGGGGACGGGCACGGTGTACACCACCATCGGCTCCACCGCATTGAATCACGACGGCGCAGGGGATTCCACCTACGAGGAGGAAATGGCGGTGCTGTTGACCCCCACACCCACCCAATCCGCTTATACCATCGTGACGGTGAAGGGTGATTCCTTGGTGGTGACCACCAAGCAGATCAACGGCTTCGTGCTGGATCAGTTCACCCTTTTGGCGGAGACGGAGAAAGTACCCGATACGGACACCTCCCGTGAAGAAAGCGTTTCGGGAGAGGAAAGCGAAGAGAGCTTCCCCTCCGAGAGCAATTTCTCGGAAAACAACGTCATCCCCGAGGAGAAAGACGGCGGAGACGGTCTGTGGATCGCCGTGCTTGCCGCAGGCGTTTTGGTGGTCGGCGCGGCGTTGCTTCTCCTGCTGAAGCGGAAGAAAAAATAAGCTTGTGATCAAAAGAAGGTATGCTTCTCCCGCCGGGGAGAAGCATATCGTTTTTTGCCGTGCTTTTTTGGGTTTTCTCTTGATTTTTCGGCGTGTTTGGAGTATAATATTTTACTGGAGAATTATAGGGAAGCAAGGTCGGAAACGGTGACGAATTGATACCCTTGGGCCTGAAGCTTGGGGATCAGGATCTCCAAGGCCTCCGCCGTGGGGCTTTTCCCCGCCACGTAATCGTGGAAGAGGATGATGTCCCCGTTTTTCACTCCCGACAGTACGGTGTTCACCACGCTGTCCACCGAGACGGAAGCCCAATCTCGGGTATCCACCCGCCAGGACCACAGCACGTAGCGGTAGCCCAGGCTGTTGACCAGCTCCACCGCCTCCCCCGTGATATCTCCGCCGGGAGGGCGGAACACCGTTGGGGTAACGCCGCAGAGATCCTGCAGAAGAAATTCCGTGGAGAGGATCTCCTTTTTCAGCATTTCCTCGCTGACGGCAGAGACCTTACAGTGGGAATAGGTGTGGTTGCCGATCTCGTGGCCTTGTATCGCCGCCATTTTTACCAGCTCGGGATGGGCTTTTACGTTTTCCCCGATGGGGAAGAAGGTGGCCTTCACCCCGTATTTTTGCAGAACCGCCAAGATCCGCGCCGTTTGGTCCTTATGAGGGCCGTCGTCGAAGGTCAAGGCCAAATATTTCCCCGCCGTGGGGTTCTCCGAGAACACCAGACCCTGCTCCTCCAGATCCTTCACCTCGAAGGTGGGGCGCAAGGCCAGCTCCTCCAAGGTGCCGAAGCGGTAGCCCTGCTCCTTGGCCTTAGTCAAGAAGGTATCCAGAATGGCCGCATTGGTGGCAGAGGTGGGATGGAGAAGCAATACCTCTCCGGGATGCAGGTTGGAAAGCAGCTTATCCAAGGCTTTTTCCTCGTTCATTTGGGAGTTGTTGTCCCAATCCGCGTAGGCATAGGACCAGAACACCGGGGTGTAGCCCAATTCCTCGCAGAATTTCAAGGTGTTTTCCGAAAAAGTTCCCTCCGGGGGACGGAAGAATTTCGCCATGGTCTTGCCTGTCAAGGCGGTGTAGGCCTCCTCCACACCCTGCAATTCCTTTTGGAACTCTACGAGGCTATTGATCGTTGCCATATTTTTGTGGCTGGTGCTGTGGTTGCACACCAAATGCCCCTCTTCCGCCATACGGGTCACCACGTGGGGAGAATTTTTGATAATTCCGGGCAGAATAAAGAAGGCACCCTTGGCATCATGCTTTTGCAGAACGTCCAGCACCTTGGCGACGTTGCCGTTTTCATACCCTGCATCGAAGGTAAGGTACAGTACCTTTTCCTCTGTACTGCCCATGGCCAAGGCATCGTAGTCCCGCCAAAGCGTATCCCCGCCCAAAAGCTGGGGCTGCTCGTTCCCTGCGGGCTTGAAGAACCAGCGGTATTCCTTGGTGCTTGCAGAGGCGGAAACTCCAAGAACACAGAAAACCAACAAAACGGCAAGCGTTTTGATATATTTTCGCATAACAAACCTCCTTTCAATGGTTTGCACATAGTGTTTGCAGGAAGGGATGGGCTTATCACAGAGAATTTTTTCATTTCATAAGGAGATCACAATATGATGGTAGTTTGGCAACCCCTGGTTTCGGTAAAGGAAGAGCCCAAGGATTACATCCAGCAGACTGACGAGATGCTCTATGGAGATACCTGCGAGATCCTGGAGGAGGCAGGGAAGTACGTAAAGATCCGTTCCGATTACGGATACGAGGGATACGTGTTGAGAGAAGCGTTGAAAGAGCTGACCGTAGAGCCCAATGCCATGGTCTCCGTGCCCTTTGCGGATTTTCTGCCGGAGGCAAAGAACTGGTTTGCCCCCGTGTCGGTTTTGCCCAGAGGCGCCAGAGTACACGTGGAGGATTACCCCGACCGTCCCCGTTACGGCGTGGGAAAGATGCACGAGGGTGAGGATCTGTACGTCCATAAGAACCACCTGCGGGAAATTCCCACCGGGGAAGGCACCGAGGAAGAGCTTCGTGAGGGGATCGTAAAGGCCGCCCTCAGCTATCTGGGCGTGCAATACCGTTGGGGCGGCAGAACCCCTGCGGGCGTGGATTGCTCCGGTCTTTGCTTTATGGCGTACCGCTTGAACGGGCTGACCATTTGGAGAGACGCCGATTTTGAAAAGAACCCACACCTGCGGAAGATCACCATCGAGGAGGCCAAGCCCGGTGATTTGATGTTCTTCCCCGGTCATATCGCCATGTATTTGGGGAACGGGGAGTTCGTTCACTCCACTGCGGGAGTGGGCATGGTGGTGAGAGACACCCTGGAAAACGCTAAGGATCTGGTGGCAAGGATGCACACCGTTGCCACGTATTTTTAAGGTATGAACGTAACACAGCAAGAAATCAAGGAACAAGCCGAAATTGCCCTTTCTCTGCGCGCTTTGTTCGCCGGGAAAAAGGGAATGGTGCGCACCTTCGGGTGTCAGCAGAACGAGGCGGACGGCGAGCGGATCTTAGGGGAGCTGGCAGACTGCGGTCTGACCCCCACGGAGGAGCTTTCGGAGGCCGACGTGGTGATCTTAAACACCTGCGCCATCCGTGAGCACGCGGAGCAACGGGTGCTGGGCATCATCGGCTCTATGAAAAAAGAAAAAGAAAAACGCCCCGATATGCTCATCGGTATGTGCGGCTGTATGGCCCAGGAGCGGCATCGCCAGGATCTGCTGATGCAGAGCTATCCCTTTGTGGATTTCCTTTTCGGCACGGACAGACACCATCGGGTGCCCGAGATCCTGCGGGAGGCATTGCGTTCCCGCAAGCAGAGACAGTTCGTCACCGATCTGCCCCACAACGAGTTTGGGGTGATCTCCGAGGGAACGCCCGTCTACCGCGACAGCGACTACAAGGCCAAGGTCTCGGTGATGTACGGGTGCAACAACTTCTGCTCCTATTGCATCGTGCCCTACGTAAGAGGGCATGAACGGAGCAGAGCCTCCGCACAGGTCTTGGAGGAGGTTGGCTCCTTGGTGCAGGCGGGCTACAAGGACATTATGCTGTTGGGGCAGAACGTGAATTCCTACCGCGGAGACGTGGATTTTCCCACCCTGCTGGAAAAATGTGCCTCCTTCGAGGGAGACTATTGGGTGCGTTTTATGACCTCCCATCCCAAGGATGCGTCCCCCGCTTTGGTGCGGGTGATGGCGGAGCAGCCCAAGGTGGCAAAGCACTTCCACCTGCCCTTCCAATCGGGTAACGACAGAATTCTTTCTGCCATGAACCGCAAGTACAATCGGGAACAATATTTAGAGAAGGCCCTTGCCATCAAGGAGCAGGTGAAGGACGTTTCCTTGACCTCCGACGTGATCGTAGGCTTCCCCACGGAGACGGAGAAGGAATTCCTTGACACCGTAGAGCTGGTGAAGCAGGTGGGCTTTGATATGCTGTATACCTTCATTTATTCTCCCCGCAAGGGTACCGTAGCGGAGAAGATGGAGGGGCGCATCCCCCACGAGGAGCAGGTGCGGCGTTTTTCCTACCTGTCCGACGTGCAAAACGAGATCGCCCAAAAGAACAACGATGCCTTCTTAGGCAAGGTACTTACCGTGCTTTCCGAGGGCGTCAACGAAAAAGGCATTCCCACGGGCAGAAGCTCGGGGAACAAGATCGTGACCTTTGATGCACCCGTTCTCCAGGGAACCTTCTGCAAGGTCAAAATAGACACCGCCAGACAGTACGCGCTGAGCGGAATTGTAAAGGATTGAAATACGAAAGGATAAAGACCCATGAACGAACAATTGAGAATTGCTTTAGAAAACTTTTTGAACGCCCTGCGCGACAGCGAAGAGGTGGTCAGATATCAGAACGCAAAGGCCCTTTACCTCACCGATTCCAAGCTGGGCGCTTTGATCGGGGAGTATAACCTGCAAGGACAGCTCCTGCGGGACGAGGGCAGTAAGGAAGAGCGGGACGAAGCCCGTATCGCCGAGATCACCACAAAGCTCACCGAGCTGTACGACGAGATCATGGCCAACGAGACCATGGCGGATATGCAGGCGGCAGAGCAGGAGATCTCTGCCATTGTAAATGATGTAAACCGCGGAATGCAGTCCATTCTGCAACCCGAAATGGAAGGCGGATGCAGCGGAAACTGCTCCTCCTGCTCCTCTTGCCACTAATTTCTATAAAAGGATAGGTTTTCGCTATGGCACTGTCACCCTTGATGCAACAATACAAAGAAATAAAAGCGCAATACCCCGATTGTCTTGTGATGATGCGCTTGGGCGACTTCTACGAGTTGTTTTTTGAGGATGCCAAGACGGCCTCCAACGCCCTGGAGCTGGTATTGACGGGGAGAGATTGCGGTTTGGAGGAGCGCGCGCCCATGTGCGGTGTGCCCCACCACGCCCTGGATACCTATCTGGCAAAGCTGGTGACCAAGGGCTTCCGCGTTGCCATTGTGGAGCAGCTGGAGGACCCCGCCACTGCCAAGGGATTGGTGAAGCGAGGGGTCACCCGTGTGGTCACCGCAGGCACGGTGTTTGAATCCAGTATGCTCAACGAGAAGCGGAACAACTTCCTTTGTGCCGTGTACCCCGCCCCCGACGGATACGGCGTGGTGTTTGCGGATTTTTCCACCGGCGAGGTGTTTGCCACCGATATTCGGGGGGAGGATGCCAACCGCAAGCTGGCCTCCGAGACGGCGGCCTATTCCCCCTGCGAATTCTTCTTCGTGCCGGGGATGGACGAGCCCTTCCTGAACGAGCTTTCCTACCGTTATTGCGCCATGCTTACCGAGATGGAGACGGAGGATGCGGCTGCGGACAGAGCAAGGGCGGCGTATATTGCCCAATACGGCATGATCTCCCCCGAGGCGTCTCCCTACGCCGTTTTGGCCATGGGAAGCTTGATCAACGTACTGCAAAACGGCAGAATGCATTGCGATCTTCGCCATTTCCGCGCTCCCAACTTCTACGAGACGGAGCGGTATATGGGCATCGACAGCTTCTCCAGACGGAATTTGGAGCTGTGCGAGACCCTGCGGAATAAGGATACCCGCGGCAGCTTGTTCTGGGCGGTGGACCGTACCCGCACTTCCGCAGGTGCCAGAATGCTTCGCAGCTGGCTGGAAAAGCCCTTGGTAAGCTGTGTTGCCATCCGTACCCGCCAGGATGCGGTGGAGGCATTGACCACCGAGGCCATTCGCCGGGTCGAACTGCGGGATCTGTTGCAGGAGACGGTGGACATTGACCGTTTGGCCACCAAGCTGGTTCACGGCAGAGCCAACGCCAGAGATCTGAAGACCTTGGAACGCACCTTGAGCCTTCTGCCCCGCATTCAAGAGCTGTTGTTCTTGTATAAAAATAACCGCCTCAGCTCCTTGGCCAAGCGGATCGAGCCCCTGCCCCAGGTGGTGGAGGCCATCTCCAAGACCATTGCGGAGGATCCCGGGCTGAACGTGAAGGAAGGCGGGATCATCAAGCCCGGCTGTAACGCCGTGGTGGACGAGCTGCGGAGTATGCTGGACGACGGCAAGAGCTGGATCGCCCGCATGGAAGAAAGCGAGCGGGAACGCACCGGTATCCGCACCTTAAAGATCGGCTACAACCGTGTATTCGGTTATTATATTGAAGTTTCCAAATCCTTTGTGGACCAGGTTCCCGAGGATTATATCCGTAAGCAGACCCTCACCACCGGGGAGCGTTACCTCACTCCCGAGCTGAAGGAGATGGAGTCTCGGGTGCTTGGCGCCAAGGACAGAGACTGCGCCTTGGAATACGAGCTGTTCTGCGCCTTGCGGGATTACGTGCTGGAGTTCCTGCCCAGATTGCAGGAAATTGCGGTTTCCTTGGCGGAAACGGACGTACTTTGTTCCTTCGGGGAGATTTCTGCGGAGGTGGGTTACGTACGCCCCGAGGTGGACGAATCGGATATCATCGACATCAAGGGGGGCAGACATCCCGTGGTGGAGCAGGTGCTTTCCGATACTTATTTCGTGCCCAACGATTGCTATATGGATCGGGCACAGAGCCGTTTGCTGTTGATTACAGGCCCCAATATGGCAGGTAAATCTACTTATATGCGTCAGGTGGCGTTGATCGTCCTGCTGGCCCAGGCGGGCTGCTTTGTTCCCGCCGCCTCCGCCCGCATCGGCGTGGTGGATCGCATCTTCACCCGTATCGGTGCCTCCGACGACCTTGCCTCCGGCACCTCCACCTTTATGCTGGAGATGACCGAGGTGGCGGAGATCTTAAAGAATGCTACCTCCCGCAGTCTCATCGTTTACGACGAGATCGGCAGAGGAACCTCCACCTTCGACGGTATGTCCATCGCCAAGGCTGTGGCGGAGCATACCTGCAAGAAGATCGGCGCAAAAGCGTTGTTTGCCACCCATTACCATGAGCTGACCGATCTGGAGCAGACCATGCCCGGGGTGATGAATTACCACATCGCCGCCAAAAAGAAGGGAAGCGACGTGCTGTTCCTGCGTAAGATCGTGCGGGGAGCGGCAGACGACAGCTACGGTATTGAGGTTGCCGCCTTGGCGGGTGTTCCTTCTTCCGTAGTGAACCGTGCCAAGCAGGTGCTTGCGGAGCTTTTGGATGCCGGTTTGACCCTGCCCAAGCCCAAAGAAGAGGACGACGGGCTGATCTCCTTCGGGGATCTTTCCGCCCAGACCGTGGCAGATAAGCTGAGAGCCACCGATCTGAATATGCTTTCCCCCTACGAGGCAATGACCTTGTTGTTTGAGTTAAAGAAGTTGTTGTAAAAGAAGTTGTTGTAAAAGGCAACATACACGGAGGATCCCAATGGGAATTATCAACGTTCTGGATGCCCAGACTGCCAATATGATCGCCGCCGGCGAGGTGGTGGATCGCCCTGCAGGCGCCTTGAAGGAGCTGTTGGAAAACGCTCTGGATGCAGGCGCAACCCGTATCTCTGTGGAGATCAAGGGGGGCGGCAGAGCTTTTATGCGCATCACCGACAATGGAAAAGGCTTTTATCGGGACGATATTCCCAAGGCACTCCTGCGCCATGCCACCAGCAAGATCAAGGACGGGAACGATCTGGGAGAGATCGCTACCTTTGGCTTCCGCGGAGAAGCTTTGGCGGCCATCAGCTCCGTTTCCCGCATGGAGATCATCTCCCGCCACAGAGAGGAGACCGCAGGCACGCGGCTGACCTCCGATGAAAACGGCGTGGTGATGGTGGACACCGGTTGCCCCGAGGGCACCACGGTGATCGTCAAGGATCTGTTCTACAATACCCCCGCACGGCAGAAGTTCTTAAAGCGGGATGCTACGGAGGGCTCTGCTTGTGTCAGCGCCGTTTCTGCCGCCGCGGTTTCTCACCCCGAGGTTTCCTTTACCCTGACGGTGGACGGGGAAAAGCGGTTCTTCACCACCGGGGACGGCAAGCTTTTGCAGGTGCTTTACGCGGTGTACGGCAAGGCCTTCGCCGCCACCTTACAGCCTGTGGAATACACCTTGGACGGTGTATCCGTTTCCGGCTACGTCACCTCCCCCGATGGGGCGAGGGGAAGCCGCAGTATGCAGTTGTTCTTCGTCAACGGCAGACCCATCCGCTCCAAAACCATGATGGCGGCGCTGGAAGAGGCCTTCCGCTCCTACCTCCCTCACGGGAAGTATCCCGGATGCGTGCTGTTTTTGAACCTTCCCTTTGGGGCTACCGACGTAAACGTACATCCCGCAAAGCTGGAGATCCGCTTTGCAGACGAACGTCCTGTGTTCTCCGCCGTTTATCACGGGGTCAAGAACGCCCTGCAGGCCAAGGAGCTGCCTCCCGAGGAGACCTCCTTTGCCCAGCCTTCCGTGGAGGAACTGCCCAAGGCGGAGTTCTTCCCCAAGACCGAGGCGGAAAAGGCGCCTGCCCCCGAAGCGCCTGCTTATACCCCTCCCGCGTGGGAATCCCGCCCTCTCCGTGAAGCCCCTGCCCGCCCTACCTTTGGCGGCAGAGCCTTCTCTCCCCGCATCGGCGAGGAGGATCTTTCCGGCGAGACCATGCTGAAATTTGCTCAGCCCGCGGCGGAGGAGACTCCCGCTACGGAAACGCCCTTTTTGCAGACTGCCATGGAGGAAAAGCCCTATTACCGCTTGGTAGGGGAGCTTTACAACGCCTTCTTGGTGGTGGAAACGGAAAAAGAGGTTCTTTTCATCGACAAACACGCCGCTCACGAGCGGATCTTATACGAAAAATTGGCTTCCCGCAAGGAGGTCCACAGCCAACAGCTGTTAGCCCCCATCTCCATTACCCTGACGGGGGAGGAGTCGGCGGCATTGCTGGAAAACGCTTCCCATTTGGAGGAATACGGCTTTGAGGTGGAGGCCTTTGGAAGCGATACGGTTTTGGTTCGCGCCGTTCCCGGCACGCTGGCAGGCACGCGGGATCTGAAAGGGATCTTGGAGGGTTTTGCCGCAGATCTTGCCAAGGGAGGCAGAGTCTCCTTTGCGGAAAAATGCGACCGCGCCTTGTTTACCGTGGCCTGCAAGGCGGCCTTGAAGGCGGGCATCCCCAACGCCCCCGAGCATAACGCTTGGGTGGTGGAGCGTCTCATGGAGGATGCGTCCCTGCGGTTCTGTCCCCACGGCAGACCGGTGATCCACCCCCTTCCCAGACGGGAAATGGAAAAGTTTTTTGACCGGTGAAAGGAATGATCCTGTTTATGAAAAAATTCGAACTGTTAAAACAATCCGGAACGGCACGCCGCGGGGTATTCCACACGGTGCATGGGGACATTCAGACCCCTGTGTTTATGAACGTAGGCACCAGTGCCGCTATCAAGGGCGGTGTTTCCACCTTGGATCTCAAGGAGATCAAATGCCAGGTGGAGCTTTCCAACACCTACCATCTCCACGTGCGTCCGGGCGACAAGGTGATCCGCAACATGGGCGGCTTGCACCGCTTCTTCAATTGGGACAAGCCCATCCTCACCGATTCCGGCGGATTTCAGGTGTTCTCCCTGGCGGCCTTGCGCAACATCAAGGAGGACGGCGTTACCTTCCAATCCCATATGGACGGGGCAAAGATCTTTATGAGCCCCGAGATCAGTATGCAGATCCAGTCCAACCTGGCTTCCACCATTGCCATGGCCTTTGACGAATGCCCCTCCTCCGTGGCGGAGCATGGCTATATCGATCGTTCCATAGAGCGTACCACCCGTTGGCTGTACCGCTGTAAGGCGGAGATGGAGCGTCTGAACTCCCTGCCCGACACCATCAACAGAAACCAGATGCTCTTTGGCATCAACCAGGGCGGCGTGTATACCGACCTGCGTATCCGCCACATGAAGCAGATCCGAGAGCTGGATCTGGACGGCTATGCCATCGGCGGCTTGGCGGTGGGGGAGACGGCGGAGGAAATGTACCGCACCATCGAGGCGGTGGAGCCCTTTATGCCCGCCGATAAGCCCCGTTACCTCATGGGCGTGGGCACTCCCATCAACATTTTGGAGGCGGTGGACAGAGGCGTGGACTTCTTCGATTGCGTCATGCCCTCCCGTAACGCCCGTCACGGCAATTTGTTCACCTCGGAAGGACTTTTGAATTTGAACAACAACAAATTCATGGAGGATCCCCTTCCTTTGGACGTAAAATGCGATTGCCCCGTGTGCCGCAACTACTCCCGCGCATACATCCGCCATCTGTTCAAGGCAAGAGAAGTGCTGGCCATGCGGTTGTGCGTGATCCACAATTTGTATTTCTACAACAATCTGATGCAGGAGATCCGCGACGCTTTGGACGGCGGATACTGGCAGACCTTTAAGGAAGAGAAGGTTGAGGCCTTCTCCAAGCGCGTATGAAAACCATTCGCGTTAAGCTTTGCTTCTGTTTGGCGGTGCTGATGCTGGTATTGGCTCTGCCCGTTTCCGCAGAGGAGGCAAACCTGCCCTTTTCCTACCGTCAGGTGGACGACCGCTGGAAGGACATCCCTGTAGGGGATCTTACCATCGCGGAATCTGCCTGCGGCATCGCCACCATCTGCAACAGCGTGTATTTTCTGACGGGATGGGAGACGGATCTTCCCGCCCTCTCGGAATGGGCGCATGAGGCAGGGCTGTTCAACGCTCCCGGTGTGCCCGGCTGTTACCGCTCGGTGTTTTACTACGCGGGGGAGGCTTACGGCGAGGAATACGGCTTTACCGCCACCCAATTTTTGTACGGAACCATTTATGACGATAGACTGACTTCCCATTTGCTGGCAGGCGGTACCGCCGCCATCCACGTGCCGGGGCATTTTATGACCATTGCGGACTACGATCCGGAGACGGAAACGTACTTGGTGATCGACCCTCTGCCCGGAGATTACGGCAGATACGACAAACGTCGCAAGGGCGTCACCCACACCGGCGGGGATTGGCTCACCGCAAAGCAGTTGACGGAGGGCTACGTGGATGTGGACGGCTTTGCTCTGTTCACCCGCGTGCTGTCCCGACAGGAAGAAGAAACGGTCACCACCACGGCAGTTTCCGCCTCTTTGGCGGCACTGCCCAAGAAATAATGCAGGAGGATCTTTCCTATGCCCAGAGTACTTGCAGATTTGTACCCCGAAAAGGTATTTTACTATTTTGAGCAGATCTCTGCCATTCCCCGCGGCTCGGGGAACGTGAAGAAGATTGCAGATTATCTTTGCTTTTTTGCAAAGGTGCGCCAGCTGGAGTGGGAGCGGGATGAAGCCGACAACGTGATCATCCGCAAGCCCGCCACCCCCGGCTATGAGGACGCCGCTACGGTGATCCTGCAGGGGCATACGGATATGGTATGCGCCAAAACCGAGGAAAGCACCCATGATTTCTTGAAGGATCCCCTGGACCTGCGAGTGGAGGACGGCTGGCTTTCCGCAAACGGCACCACCCTGGGTGGTGACAACGGCATCGCCGTGGCCTACGGATTGGCAATTCTTGCCTCCGAGGATCTTCAGCATCCCCCTCTGGAGGTGGTGTTCACCTCCGACGAGGAGATCGGTCTTTTGGGCGCCAAGGCGCTGGATATGAGCCGTCTGAAGGGTAAATATCTGTTGAACTTGGACTCCGAGAGTGAGGGTATCCTCACCGTCTCCTGCGCAGGAGGTTCTATGACCACCGTCACCCTGCCCTTTACCCGTTCCCATGAGGAGGGTAAGGTGTACAAGGTGACCTTCTCCGGTCTTTTGGGCGGACATTCCGGCGCGGAGATCCACAAGGGTCGCGCCAACGCCGCAGTGCTTTTTGGGGAGTTCTTGGAGAAATGCGGCGGCAAGGTGATCTCTGCCAAGGGCGGATGCGCCGATAACGCCATTATGTCCTCTCTTACCGCAGAGGTTTTGGGAGAGGATCTTCCCGCAGTGGCGGAGGCTTGTACCAAGGCCTTCCGCGACAGATATCCCGAGGAAAGCATCACCGTGGAGGCGGTGCTGACGGGCGAGGACGGCGGAGACGTGGTTTCTGCCGATCTGGGGAACTATCTGAGAAAAGCGCCCTACGGCGTGCAGGCCATGAGCGCCGAGATAGAGGGACTGGTACAGACTTCCCTTAACGTGGGCATTCTGGAAACCGAGGAGAATTGCTTCACCGCCATTTATTCCGTGCGAAGCTCTGTGGAGGCGGAGAAAAACGCCCTCAACGCAAAGGTTGCGGAGATTGCGGCGGCTTGCGGCGGCTCTGCGGTGACAGAAGGGGAATATCCCGCTTGGGAATACCGCAAGAAATCTCCCCTCAGAGATCTGATGGTGGAGGTCTACGAGAAATCCTTCGGTAAGAAGATGCAGGTGGAAGCCATCCACGCAGGGCTGGAATGCGGTCTGTTTGCAGGGGGCATCCCCGATCTGGACGCGGTTTCCTTCGGCCCTGACATGGCGGATATCCATACTCCCGCAGAAAAGCTGTCCTTAGACTCCGTAGCGAACACCTGGAAGTATCTGCTGTCTGCCTTGGAGGCCATGCAGGATCTGCCCGAGCCCGAGGAGGAAGCCGAGGAAGAGGCAGAGCAACCCAAGAAGAAAGGATTTCTTGGCTTATGGAATCGTCGGAAATGACGGGCACTCTGTTCATCGTGGGCACGCCCATCGGGAATTTGGGGGACATGAGCCCCCGCGCCGTAGAGACTCTGCGCGAGGTGGATCTCATTGCGGCGGAGGATACCCGTACCGCGGCCATGCTGTTGGAAAAATTCGGCATCACCGGGGCGAAGATACTGCCCAACCATAAATTCAACGAGGGGAACGCGGCATACGGCTTCGTGCAGGATCTGTTGCAGGGCAAGAGCATTGCCTTGGTGACGGATGCGGGAATGCCCTGCGTTTCCGACCCGGGATACCTTTTGGTGGAGGCGGCTGTGGCGGCGGGAGTCCCCGTAACCGCAGTGCCCGGCCCTTGCGCGGCGGTGACTGCCGTGGCGGTTTCCGGCTTTAACGCGCTGTCCTTTGCCTTTTACGGCTTTTTGCCTAGATCGGCGGGGGATATCCGCAAGGTTCTGCGGCGGGTGGAGAAGGAATATTCCCCCCTTTCCGTGTTTTACGAGTCTCCCAACCGCATCACCGATACGGTGGAGCTGGTGGAGGAGGTTCTGCCGGACTTTCGGGTCTGTGTTTGCAACGATTTAACAAAGAAATTTGAGCGCATCTATCGGGGAACGCCCGAACAGGTGCTGGAACAACTGAAAAGCAATCCCAACGCTTCCAAGGGGGAGTACGTTCTGCTGCTGGAACGGAGCAAGACGGAACAGAAAGAGGAGACGGCCAAGCTGTCTCCCGAGGCCCTTTTGGTGGATCGCATGGTGAAGGACGGCGTTTCTGCCAAGGAGGCGGTGGCGTTGTTGACGGCGGAGAAGGTGCTTCCCAAGCGGGAGCTTTACGACGCCGCTTTGCGATTGAGAGAACTGCTTTGATAACGGAGGAAAATTTTTATGGAAAAGATCATTCGTGCTTTTCTGCCCGGCGGAAAGGTGGAGACCCTTGCCCCCTTGGGGGAAGGGATCATTAACACCACCTTCTCTGTGGAGGATGCTGACGGCAAGCGTTACGTGATCCAGAAGGTGAACACCAACGTGTTCCCCGATCCCTATTCCGTGATGGAAAATACCGCTTGCGTCACCGATTGGATGCGCAATCGCTTGGCGGAGGAGGGAAAATGCTCCGAGAGATGCGTTCCCGCCTTCCTGCAGACCGAGGAGGGGGACTATCTGTACCGCACGCCCGAGGGAGCGTTCTGGCGTTGCAGTAAGCTTATTGAGGGGGCGACTGCCCACGTGCACGTTACCGATCCTCAGTTGCTTTACAACGCGGGCAAGGGCTACGGCGAGTTCGTTCGTCTTACCGACGGCTATCCCGCAGGGTCTCTTGCCGAGGTGCTTCCCGATTTCCACAACACCAAAAAGCGTTTTGCCGCATTCATGGAAGCGGTGGAAAAGGACGTGGCAGGCAGAGCCCACGAGGTGGTTTGGGAGATCAATTTCTTAAAAGAGCGGGAGGAGCTGGCAGGCAGCATCGTTGCCATGCTGGAGTCCGGAGAGCTTCCCCTGCGCGTTACCCATAACGATACCAAGCTTTCCAACGTTTTGCTGGACGACGAGACGGGCGAGGCTGTCTGTGTCATCGATCTGGATACGGTAATGCCCGGTACGGTGCTTTATGACTTCGGCGATGCCATCCGCAGCGGCGCGGCATCCGCGGCAGAGGACGAGCCCAAGCTGGACAGAATGAACTTTGTGCCCGAGAACTGCAAGGCCTTCAAGGAAGGCTTCCTGGAAGCCTGCGGAGATATCCTTCTGGATATCGAGAAGGACAATCTGATGCTGGGCGCAAGGGTGATCGTTTACGAGCAGGCCATGCGTTTCTTGACGGATTACCTCAACGGAGATACCTACTACAAGACCCTGTTCCCGGGGCATAATCTGGTACGTGCCAGAACCCAGATCCGTCTGTTCACCCAAATTCCCGAATAAGGGAGGACCTTATGAAGTACATCACCACCGAACTTCTCGGCAGACCCTTCCGCGGATACATTCCCGACGGAACGGAGCGTGCCTTCTATAAGGGCAAGCGCCCTGCGGTGATCATTTTCCCCGGCGGCGGGTATTACTTCACCTACGAGGGTGAGGCGGAGCCCATCGCTTTGCGGTTTGCCGCTCAGGGAATCTGCGCCTTCGTGCTGGATTACACCTGCACGGACACGGCGGCATCCGCTTATCCCCACGCATTGGAGCAGGCTTTTGCATCCATTGCTTACGTTCGCTCCCACGCTGAGGAATGGGGGATCGACCCTGCCAATATTGCCACCTGCGGTTTTTCTGCGGGAGGGCATCTCTGCGCCTGCACCGGCGTTTTGTGGAACAAGGGAGAGGGCTTCTTTGCGGGAGACCCCGCCTTCCACCGCCCGGATAAGCTGATCCTCTGCTACCCCGTGATGCGGGGAGGGGAGAACGGCAACCACGGCAGTCTGCAGAACCTTTACGGCGACAAGGAGGTTCCCGCAGAGTTCTTACAGCGGTTTGACCTGCCGCCTCGGGTGGACGAGGGAACACCTCCCGCCTTCCTTTGGGCAACGGCGGCCGACGGTGCTGTTCCCGCAAGCTGTTCCTTGGATTTTGCCTCCGCTTTGGCAAAACAGGGAACGCCCTACGAGCTTCACATCTGGCGTGACGGCGACCACGGGCTTTGCCTGGGGGATCACGTTACCCAAGCCATGCCCTACGGCAACCCCTTGCCCGTAGCGGAATGGATCCAACTTGCAACAAAATTTATTTACACATAAAGAAAGGGCTTACATCATGGCAAAAATCGGCGCACTTCTGGGATATGGCACCCAGACCGACATCGACAAAGAGTTTTCTAAATTTCAAGAGCTTGGCTTGAACTGCTGTCAGCTTTCCGTTTGGGACGTGGAGAATATGTTCACCCCCGAGAAGGCTGATGAGGCTAAGGCCGCTTCCGCTAAGTACGGCATCGAGATCACCGCGCTGTGGGCAGGCTGGACCGGTCCTGCCGCTTGGAACTTCACCCAGGGCCCCGATACCTTGGGCATCGTTCCCGCAGAATACCGCGAGATGCGTGTTCAGCAGCTCATCAAGGCCGCAGACTTTGCGGAATGGTTGGGCGTTACCGACATCATCACCCACGCAGGCTTCCTTCCCGAGTCTCCCTGCGACCCCAACTTTGGACCCGTAGCTGACGCTATCAAGGAGATCGCAGAGGCTTATAAGGCAAAGGGCAAGTGGTTCCTCTTCGAGACTGGCCAGGAGACCCCCGTTGCCATGCTCCGTTATATCGAGACGGTAGGCACCGGCAACCTGGGCATCAACTTCGACACCGCAAACCTGATCCTCTACGGCAAGGCAAACAGCGTGGACGCGCTGGAGGTGTTCGGCAAGTACGTGCGTAACACCCACTTCAAGGACGGTTTGTACCCCACCTGCGGCAACGAGCTGGGCATTGAGGTAGCTCTCGGCGACGGTAAGGCAAACGTTCCCGGCATTATCGCCAAGCTGAAGGAGCTGAACTATCAGGGCGCATACGTCATCGAGCGTGAGATTTCCGGCGACCAGCAGATCGCAGACATCAACAAGGCGAAGGCATTGATCGAATCTTGTCTGTAAAAAATCAGCCGTCTTTAGGCTGATTTAAGGATACTGTGTATACTTAAAATCAAGAGAGCCAAACAGTTCTCACCCGAGCCCATGCCCGATAGAGATTTTCTCCCCCTTTTTTCTCTGTCGGCGCTAAGCTCTCCCCCAAAACAAAAAAAGACCCTCGGGTCTTTTTTTGGTTTCCTTGTATCAACCCTCGTAGCAAAAGAGGATCCTGACAAGATCATAGATGGAGCGAGGAATATGTAAGGCGCTGTCAAAGCCAAGGTCGTGGAGGAAAGAGGCGGTTTTGCTGCTTTCCATGGGGTTCCACGTCCGTTTTTCCGCAATATCCTGGAATTCACAGTTTTCGGCGGCGGCAAGTTCTTTGAGCAGCTCGTTGATCCTTGTTACGGCAGAATCGTTCTCATAATTCTTCAGAGATACGATGACAATGCGGCAGCCTTTGTTTTTGTCTTTGATGGTATCGATCATCCTGCGGAAGCTTGTCCCAAAGGCTGTTTCCTTGCCCGCAAAGCCGATAACGTCCGCCTCTCCGACGTGTACCAAAACGGTGTCGGGGCAAAGCTCTGCAACGCAATCGCCGTAAAGCCTTGCCGCATCGGCTGCCGAAAGCTCCGGAAAACTGCGGTTGTAGATGCGCTCATTGAGGGCAAATGCCTGCTTCAATTCTCCGAGGGGAATCTCCACGTCGCTGCTTCCTCCGAAAATAACCGTTCCCCATGCCTCCGCAAGCTGATTGAGAAGGTTGTATTTTGCGATTCTTTCTTCTGACATTGTTGCTTCCTCCTTTAATTCTTAGCGGCTTTTTTGTCAAGCGCCGCGTTTCGGAAATAAACGGCAAGGTTGACGGAAACGATTGCCAGGTTCAGCAGATACGCAATCAATACGTAGTTAAGATTCCCGTGGGCAAGCTTTGCGGAAATGCCGGCGATATACCCCGTGATGATGAGAAGAATAAAGGGAAGGCTTGTGCCTTTTGCGGTTCTTGCCCTATAGGCCTTGATAAGGTTCAGCGGCCAAGAAAAGCCGAAGCATACAAGCATAATGGTTTCGAGGATCGGCGCAAGTTCCATAGAAAAATCTCCTTTGCGATGTTTTGTGCGCTCAGCATATCACGATGGATAAAACAAAGCAATTTTAACAAAATAAGCAACAAATCTTTTGTAAGATTTTCGTTTATTTTACTTTCAAAAGCTGTTTGGAAAAGTTAAAATATGATAAAATACAGAAAGATCAAACGGGAGGCGGTATGGATGAAAAAGAAAAAATTGGTAGTGAGCAATTCCATTCACCAAATACAAAAAAGGATCTTCTCAACCCAGTTTATTCTGATTATATTGCTGGCGGTGGTGCTTGGAGGCGCCGGAATATTGATCAACGTTCGTTTTGAAACGGAAAAGCGAGACCGGAACCTGCAGAATATTTCCCTGGCGATCGCTTCTTCTCCGTTGCTTGACGATATGGTTGACGGAACCGGAGCCGGATATTTAACCGAATATTTCGATTCTCTCCAAAAATCCTTGGGGGACATTGACGCCATCTCCATTGTCAGCGGGGACAACGTGCGATTGTATCATTCCAACCACGATTTGATAGGAACGGTATATGACGGAACGTTGCCCATCTTTGAGGACAACGCGTTTTACGCCGAGGATAATGACGGCCCCTCGGGAAAGCAACGCCGCGCCTATGCCGCCATTTATGATCAGGACGGAAATTACGTTGGCTTCGTTATCACGGTGATGCTGCAGGAAAGCATCAAAAAAGAAACGCTTCAAACGCTGTTGATATTCTTTCTGATTACCGTTGTTGCCGTTTTGATGGAGATGATCATTTCGGCAGAGCTTTCGGAGAGCATCAAAAAGAAGCTTCACGGCTATGAACCGGATGTTTTTTCCGCCATGTATCAAGTGCGGGACAATATTTTGGAATCCCTGGCGGAAGGGGTGGTTGCCATTGACAAAAACGGCGTGCTGCAGTTTATCAATACCTCTGCGATGAAGATGCTGGGATGCAACGAGCAATCGGCAGAGAAGGATATCGTGGGGCAGCCGTTGCAAACCATTTGCGACCCCTCTGTGTTCGAAAACACGCTTTCCATGGGTGAAAAAGAATTCGGCGCGCACGAAGCCCGTCTGAAAAACACCAATCTTCTCATAGACCGTATCCCCATTCGAAAGAACAACGAGATCATCGGCGCGGTGGGGATCCTGCACAACCGAGAGGAATATATCAAATTGATGGAGGATCTTGCGGGAACGAGATATCTGGTGGATTCCATGAGAGCCAACAATCACGATTTCACCAACAAGCTCCACGTGATTCTGGGGCTTCTGCAAATGGAGCTATACGATAAGGCTTCTGCTTATATCGAAAACATCACCATTGTGCAGAGGGAAACCATCAGTAAAATTATGTCGGCAATCTCCGAGCCTGCCGTAGCGGCTTTGCTCATCGGCAAATCGGCGCGGGCATCGGAGTTGAACGTGAAGTTTATTTTAGAAGAAGGCTCGGTCTTTTCCAAGAGCGACAACAAGATCCCCGTTGAAACGCTGATCACCGTGATCGGCAACCTCATCGACAACGCCTTTGACGGGATGAACGAAGCATCCGGAGATTTTGATAAGCCGAAGGAATTGCTGTTTGGCATTTATTCCAAGCAAGGCTCCCTTTTGATCACGGTAAACGATACGGGGGTGGGGATCAAGGAAGAGGATCTCAAAAGCGTGTTCCGAAACGGTTATTCTACCAAAGGCGAAGGCAGAGGAACGGGGCTGTATCAAGTGAAGCGAATGGTGGAAAATCTGGGCGGCGAAATATCCCTTGCATCGCAATTCGGCATGGGAACCTCGGTTACGGTCAGCATCGGTAAATAAAGGGTGGTGGGAAAATGTATTATAAGGTTTTAATCGTTGAGGACGACCCAATGGTCTCCATGATCAACGAGCAGTACGTTAATCGGAACAAAGCCTTTCATGTCGTGGGAAAATGCAAGGACGGAAAGAGTGCGTTGGAATACCTCGAAAGCAACCACGTTGATCTGATCGTTCTGGATGTGTATATGCCTCAGATGGACGGCTTTGAGACCCTGCGCCAGATCCGCAAAAACAAAAAGCCGGTGGATATTATCATGGTAACGGCGGCAAATGACCGCGCATCCTTGGAGGAGGCGTTGCATCTGGGGGTGGTAGATTATCTTGTCAAGCCCTTTACCTATGATCGCTTCCGCATTGCGCTGGATAAGTACGTTTCCCACCTTGCTGCGCTTAAGGATCTGGATACTCTCAATCAGAAAAACATCGATTTCATCATCGAGAACGCACACAAAAAGAGCGAAGAGCTTTATCCCAAGGGCATACAGGAAAAAACCTTGCAGACCATTCTCGGCGAAATCAAAAAGAACCCGTCGAAATGGATGACGGGGGATGAGATTGCCGATCTTGTGGGGCTGACGGGGGTTACCGTCAGAAGATATCTCAACCACCTTGCCGAGAAAGGGATCCTTCTTTCCGAAATCGACTACGTAACGGGCGGCAGACCGTGTATGCGGTACAAATTGACAGAGCGTTAACAGCGGCAAAAAACCAGATGAGAAAGCCTCATCTGGTTTTTCCTTTACCTTTTGTCAAACTCGGGGTTGTAGGCGTAGAAATTCTTGTAGTCCAGATCGTCCTGGATCAAGCGTATACACTCACCGAACCGCTGGAAGTGCACGATCTCCCGTTCCCGCAGGAAGCGGATGGGGTCTCGCACGTCCCCATCATCGCAGAAGCGCAGGATATTGTCGTAGGTGGTGCGTGCCTTCTGCTCCGCACACAGATCCTCCTTGATCTTACACATTGCGGAGATTTCTCCCCCTTTTCTCCGTAATGATAACCCCCCCAAAAACCCCAAAACAAAAAAGACCCTCGGGTCTTTTTTTGTTGCTTTTTATGTTGCGCCGAAAGCGCTTATTCTTCTTGGGGCTTGTAAGTAAATCTCGGATTGGTGTATTCGGTTTTGGCCTTCACGTTGCCGTCGTTGTCGTATTCGATCTTAAGGGTCATGTTACCGTATTTGTCGTATTCGTACTCGGTTCTTTCTTCGTAAGTAGCGTTGCCCTTCTCGTCATAGCCGGTCCAACGGGTCATGTTTCCGTATTCGTCGTATTCGTATTCGCTGTGGTCCATAAGGTTGCCGTCGTTACGGCTGATTGAAAGGATCACGTTGCCGTTTTTGTCGTACTTTTGTTCGAACGTAAGATCGTCATACTGGGGGGCGTCGGCGTAGGCGATGGAAAAGAACGACCAGCCGTCTTCGGTGTACGTGTATTCGGTTTTACCCGTGATCTTTCCGTTTTTGTCATAGCTGACGTGAAGGGTGAGATTTCCTTTTGTGTCGTATTCGCATTCGTGGCTGGTGGTCACTGCATCGTTTTTGTTATAGTGGATTTCAAAGGTCACGTTGCCATCTTCGTCGTAGTCGTATACGGTGCGGGACTCCACTTCTCCCTCTTCGTCGTAGTAGATCACAAGGGTTTTGTTATTATTCTCGTCGTACTCGCATCTGTAGCGGCTCTTGAACCGATCCTTTTCATCATAAGTGGTTTCTTGAAGCACGTTGCCGTTTGAATCGTATTCGTATTCGTGTTTGGAGGTGGAATTGGTGACAACGTGATCGATGGTTTTAAAGCCGGTTGACAGGGTCACATTGCCATATTCGTCGTATTCTCGTTCAACTTTTCTCATAACCTCCCCGTTTTTGTTGTAGGCTATCAAAAGGATCTCGTTGCCGTTTTCGTCATACGCATATTCGATTCTGGAGCCGGCGACACCGCCTTTTCCGAAACTTTGCTCAAGTGTCAGGTTATCGTTTTCGTCGTAGGTGTATTCCTTTTTGGATTGAATCTCCCCAGCGCCGTTGGTAATGGTATAGGAATCGTAAATGGTCACGAAGTTCTCAAGGAGATCTTTGCTGTCCTTGAAATCCTCGCATTTTTTCAAGTGAGAATATGCTTCATTATAGTTCTTTTCTTCTATCAGCGAGAGGGCGCGGGAGTAATGATACCGCGGAAGCAGGAGCACCGCTGCCGCAACGATAAGGACCACGGCTAACACAAGGGCGATCAGGGCGATCAAGAGCTTCTTTTTCATAGAAAATCCTCCTTAACTCCGATTTTGGTATTTTCATTATAACCGTTTCCCACGGGAAAGTCAACCGCTTTTGGGATGTTTTACTATTGTTAACAATCGTAAAGGCGTCGAAAGAGCAGATGGGGAACCCACCTGCTCTCTCTTTTGTGCGTTTATCTCTTGTCGAACTCGGGGTTGTAGGCGTAGAAATTCTTGTAGTCCAGATCATCCTGGATCAGCCGCATACACTCGCCGAACCGCTGGAAGTGCACGATCTCCCGTTCCCGCAGGAAGCGGATGGGGTCTCGCACGTCCCCATCATCGCAGAAGCGCAGGATATTGTCGTAGGTGGTGCGTGCCTTCTGCTCCGCGCCCATATCCTCCGAGAGATCGGTGATGGCGTCTCCCTTGGACTGGAGATAGGATGCGGTGAAGGGCACCCCTGCGGCAGAAACGGGGTAGATGCCGGTGGTGTGATCCACAAAATAGGCATCAAAGCCCGCCTCCTTGATCTGCTCCGGGGTGAGATTGCGGGTCAGCTGGTAAACGATGGCGCCGATCATTTCAAGATGAGCAAGCTCCTCGGTGCCGATGTCAGTCAGTGCGCCGATCACGTTCTTGTTGGGCATGGTGTACCGCTGGGAAAGATACCGCAGAGAGGCTCCCAGCTCGCCGTCGGGGCCGCCAAACTGAGTGATGATCAGCTTTGCCAGGGCGGGGTTGGGGTTCTTAATATTCACGGGGTACTGAAGTTTTTTCTCATACGACCACATATTAAGGTTCTCCTTTCCACGGCCGCGCGTTTTCACCGGGGGTACAGCACTGATTTTGCCAAGGCCAGGAATGCTCTGTCCAGCACCAACGGTCGCCGTTTACGCCGAAGGCGGTGAGAGGGCCGTGATCCTTTTCAAAGGCTGTCCGCAGCTCGTCGTATTTCTTTTTGTACGTCTTGTAAAGAGAAAGCGCCTTGCGGTTTGTGGGGTGGGTGTCCAAATACAGCACCAGCTCGTGGAGGGCAAATCCCGTCTCGCGGATCTTCTGCAGGGCGGATTCATAGGCTGTGTTGTTCATCGCGTCTTTCCTCCTACAAAGGGGAAGTTCAGCGAACGGAAGAGGGTACCTTGCGCCAAAGCTTCTTTTTCGTCATAAAGATTTTCAAAAGGCTGATTGGGCACGTAGGACATGGCAAGGGAGATCTTTGCGGGGAACATACTCTCTTCGAAAGCAAGCATATCCGCCACAAATTGGTCCAAGGGTTCCAAATCGAAAGCCTCCTTTGTTTGATAATAGAACAGATTGCTGTCCATTGAAAGAGTATGAAGAATGACGAAAAATGGTTCTTGATGCGCCGACGAAAGAAAACGAATCTTAGCAAACCCCAAGACGGTGGATGAGGTTCCGAAAAAGAAAAGCGAAGGTTGAAGCTGAACCTTCGCTTTTGATTTGTTGCTTGATAGTTTATTCCTCTACGGTGGTAACAGATACCATGTTGGTGGCGGGGTCGAAGTGGACGCGGATATTGCTGTTATACAGAGAACGGGTGTTGATGTTGGCGACACCGTAATCCTCTACCGTTCCTTGGGAGAGCATATCCACCAGCTCGTAATTGGGTGCGCCGTGGCTGGTGATGGCAAAGCCGCCTTCGGGAATGACGATCTCAAACAGGGTGTAGCCGATGCCGCCGCTTGCCCAGTCGTTGGCAAAGCCGTCCAACAGCTGAATGGCGGGGTTGTTCTGATAGTTGGAGGAATACACCGGGTGGGTGTAATAGCTGGAGCCCATGGGGCCGCCGTAGCCGCTGAGAGGCCAAAGCACGGCGTAGGCGATTCTGCCCTCGGCATCCACCACGATGTAATATCTCCAGCCGTTACCGATCCAATTGCCCTCTCCCTTAGAGGCATCGGTCACGTATTTGATCTTGGTGCCTGCTTCCGTCCAAACAGCCACGGCATCGCCGCCCGCGTCCTTATTGACGGTGGAGACCTTTACACCCTTGGGTGCGTTGGGGTCAACGGGGATGTCTGCGGTGGAGACGGTGAGGGTATTCTTGGCAGGATCATAAACAAAGGTGCAGGTCTTTGCCGTTACGCTGTCGAAGATCAAGGTCTTGCCGTCGGGGCAGTAGAAGCCGCCCTTGTATTGGGCAGAGGTTGCCACCTTGAATTCGCCCGTGAACGTGGTGCTGTCGGTGGTGAGGCGCACGCCCTCAAAGGCGAAGAGAATGGAGTTGCCGTAGCTGAAGTTGCGGGAGACGGTATAAGTGCCGTCGGCTTCGTTGTAGACGGCGGAATCGTCAAAGGTTCCCCAATAGGTCAGACCAAGGCCGTCTCCCTTCTCGGTGCAGACCTCGGTGGTGAAGTTGAAGTCCTTGTCAAAGACGTAGACGTAGGTTTTGCGGGGGAGGTCGTTGTCCTCAAACAAGGTGGAGAAGCCCGTCTGGGGGCCAAAGCCCAAAACGATGCCGTCCATTTTCACCTGGAAATCAAAGGTGTGGGCGTGGCCGCAGAAGAAGGCGACGGTACTGCCGACTTCCTTCATGGCCTCAAACATACCTGTGTTCTTGTCGGTGGGGCCGCCGGTGAAGATGCCCTCGATCTCGGAGGAGGGAAGCTCCTGCTTGATGACGAAGGAAGCGCCGTTCCCCGCCAGAGCCGCCTTGTAGGCGGTGTAATACTCGGGGATCTGGATGTGGGAGAACACCACGGAGGGCATGACACCTTCCCCGGTGTAGAGGGCGCTCAGCTTGTCGATCTCCGATTTGTACCAAGCGATCTGCCCTTCGGTAAGGGATTCGTAGTTACTTCCGTTGTGAGTGCCCGCATCCAGCAGGATCAATGCGCCAAGCTGCTTGGTGCCGGTGTTGTTCAGCACGGAAATGGAGAAGTTGCCGTAGCGATTGGCATCCGTTTCCACGTAGCCCGCATCGTACAGCAGGTAGGTGGTCTCGCAGGACTCCAGATAGTCGGAAAGGGATTGCTTGTTGTACCCCGCGGCGGTGCCTTCCGCATCGTGGTTGCCGTAGATAAAGGTCCAGGGGGTCTGAAAGCTTTCCATCAGTTCTACGAATTCCTTCAGCTTTTCCACCCCGGTGGAGAGGATGTTATCTCCCGAGCAGACGATGAGGTCGGGCTTTTCCGTTTCCACCACGTACTGCATATACGCCTTGGTACGTGCGGTCTTGTCGTTGTGGTAGGCGTTGCCCTCGATGCCGAAATGCAGATCGGCAAACTGCGCGATCTTCAGTTCTCCGCTTTCCGGCATATACACCGCAAGCCCGTTTTCCACTGCGATGGGATCGGAAGTGTCGGTTTGCTCCACCTCAGAGCTTTCTTCGGCGGATGGGGTTTCGGCTTCGGAAGATCCTCCTTCGGCAGAGGACGTTTCTTCACTTCCGCAGGAAACCAGCGCGGCGGAGAGGGAAAGGGTGAGCAGGATCGCCAAAAGGGTGAAAAGCAGTTTTTTCATAAGCGCACTCCTTGTGTTTTGATAGAATCATTGTACCATAGCGCGTGCCTGTCTGTCAACAGGTTTCAAAAAACGCCCCAAAAAGGGGCGTTTTTTATAGAGCGTTTATTCTGCTTCCTTCAAGGGCTTGATCTTCTTGCGGTAGATGCGGGCGAAGAGGATGAGCGTTGCCGCCAAGCTGATAAATTCCGCGATGACGAAGGACCACCAGACGTTGTCCACCACCCCGGTAAGGCTTAAGAGGTAGGCCGCAGGGAGCAACACCACCAGCTGTCTGCTCACAGACACGACGGTGGAATAGAAGCCGTTGCCCAAGGCCTGGAAGGATGCGGAGAGGGCGATTGCCACCGCCGCAATGGGGAAGGACCAGCTGATGGTACGCAACGCAGGCATACCGATGGCAAGAAACTCCTCGTTGGCGTTGAACAGATTCAAAAGGAAGTCCGGCGCCAGCTGGAAGGTGAGCCAGCCCGCGATCATAACGCCCAAGGCGATGCCGCAGGTCAGCTTTAAGGTGCGGGTAATACGGGAGGGCTTGCGGTAGCCGTAGTTAAAGGCCACGATGGAGATGCAGGCGTTGTTCATACCGAAGATAGGCATGAAGAAGAAGCTCTGGATCTTGTAGTAGATGCCGAAGACGCCCGTCGCCACCTCGGAGAAGCCCTGCAGAATGCGGTTGATGCCGAAGTTCATGGCGGCACCGATGGCCATCATAATGGCAGAGGGCACACCGATGGAGAGGATCTCACGGATATAGCTCCACTTGGGTGCTAAATAGGAGAGGCGGAAATCCACGTCCTTGTTACACTTCAGGTTGAAGAACAGCGCCAAGATCGCCGCAACCCACTGACCGATGACGGTGGCAACTGCCGCGCCTGCCAGCCCCATTTCGGGAATGCCCAGAGCGGGAACACCGAAGATGAACACGGGGTCGAGGATAATGTTCAGCACCGCGCCGGTACCCTGGGTGTATAGGGTATAGACGGTTCTGCCCGTGGCTTGTAGCATACGCTCCAGCACTACCTCAAAGACGATGCCCGCGATCCAGATACAGCAAATGGACACGTAGGCGGAGCCGCCGTCGACGGTAAAGGGCACGTCGGACTGCATCTCAAAGAAGGGGCGTGCACCGAAGAATCCGAAGAGCATAAACAGCACGGTGACGATGGCAGAAAGGAAAAGACCGTTCCCTGCCACACGGCTGCCCCGTTCTCTCTGCCCCTCGCCCAAAAAGCGGGAAAGCAGTGCGTTCACACCCACGCCTACGCCGGTGGCAAAGCCGATCTGCAGGTTTTGGATGGGGAACGCCAGAGAAAGTGCCGTGGCGGCATCCGGGTTGTATTGGGTGACGTAAATACTGTCGATGATATTATAGAGCGCCTGCACCAGCATGGAGCTGATGAGGGGCCACGCCATGTTCAGAAGGAGCTTGCCCTCCGGCATGACGGCCATTTTGTTTTCGCTTGTGTTAACGGTCTTGGTCATAAAGCGTCCTTAGGTTTGGATTTTCAGCAGAGATCTGCGGTGGCCACCAGATTGGCGCCAAAGAGGTCTGCCAAGAGAACGTCGCCGATCTTTGCGGTATCGGGGGCGGCCAGACGGTTGACCTGCTCCATGGCATCAAAGAGATGCTCCTTGGGGATGGGCTTATCCGTCTTTACGGGGAGAAGCTTGCCGCTTACGGTTCTCACGGTGGTGGTCAGGGTACGGACAGGGTGCAAAAGCTCGTTTTCACCGTAAACCGCGCCTCTGGGGCAGGTGTTGCCGGTAACGGAAAGGATCTTGCCTTCCTCATCCTGGGTGACGGTGAGGGTACAGCCCATGGGGCAGACGATACAAGTCAGCTCGGTTGTTTTCATCGCTTTTACCTTCCTTTCCGTCAATCTACGCTAACCGTCAGTTCGCCCTCAGCCTCGGCAAGAAGCTTTGCGGAAAGACGGACAGATTCCATTTCGCCGGGGGTCATACGGCGCTTTTTCTTGGTGAGAAGCACCTTTTCGCCGCATTTCACGGTAAGCACGGCGTTATCTGCCACGCTACCCACACGGAAGAACAGGGCTACCTCCTGAGAGGCGCTGTCAATGCGCTGAGGAACGGTGTAACGCACCTTGCCTGCCGCCTTGACGGTGAGGGAGGCGTCCTTGGCGGGGGCGTTCCCCTGAATGTATGCCGCGGCGGCATTGCCTGCCAGAACCGCTTCCTCGGAAACAAAGTCCACCAGATCGTGTACGTGCAGAACGTTACCGCAGGCGAAGACGCCTTCCAACGCGGTTTCTCTGTTCTGGTTGACCGTTGCGCCGCCGGTGATGCCGTCCAAGGGGATGCCTGCGGACTTGGTCAGCTCGTTTTCGGGGAGCAGACCGCAGGAGAGGAGCAAAGTGTCGCAGGGGATATAGGTCTCGGTCTCGGGGATCACCTGCAGGCGTTCGTCCACCCCCGCGATGGAGACACCGGTGACACGCTCCTTACCGTGAATGCGGGAGACGGTGGTGCTGAGGTGCAGGGGAATGTCAAAATCCTGCAAGCACTGCACGATGTTGCGGTTCAGGCCGCCGGAATAAGGCATCAGCTCGCAAACGGCCTTTACCTTAGCCCCCTCCAGGGTCATACGGCGGGCCATGATCAAGCCGATGTCGCCGGAGCCAAGAATAACGACTTCTTTACCGGGGAGGTACCCCTCCATGTTCACAAATCTCTGGGCCGTGCCGGCGGTAAAGATACCTGCGGGACGGGTGCCGGGAATATTGAGGGCGCCTCTGGGACGCTCTCTGCAGCCCATGGCAAGGATCACCGCGGTAGCCTCCAGGGTGAAGATGCCCATCTGCTTGTTCATGGCGGTGACGGTTTTATCGGGAGAAACGGAAAGCACCATGGTGCCGCAGAGGGACTCGATGCCTCTTTCCTGTACCTGCTTGGCGTAACGTGCGGCGTATTCGGGGCCGGTCAGCTCCTCGCCGAAGCGGTGGAGACCGAAGCCGTTGTGGATACACTGCTGTAAGATACCGCCCAAGGAGGTATCTCTCTCCAAGATCAAAATATCGCGGACACCGCTGTCATAAGCGGCTACGGCGGCGGCAAGGCCTGCGGGGCCTCCGCCGATGATCACAAGATCCTTTTTCATTCTGCTACCTCCTTGGTTTTCTCGATCAGAAGGTTGCTGCCGAGGGTGCTCTTTTGCACCTCCATGGGGGAAATGCCCAGCTCTCTGGCCAAGATCTCCACCAAAAGCGGGGTACAGAAGCCGCCCTGGCATCTGCCCATACCGCTACGGAGACGGTGCTTCAGCCCGTCCAGGGTAGTGGCCTTGGGGGCGCGGTGGATGGCATCCACGATCTCGCCCTCGGTCACCGTTTCGCAACGGCAGACCACCCGTCCGAAGGCGGGATTTTCACGGATCACAGCGTTCTTTTCCTCCATGGAGAGGGAAGAGAACCAATGGTAGGACTTCCGCTTGCCGTCAAACGCCTCGTTCTTCTCCAAGGGCAAGCCTGCCTCTGCCAACAGCTGTACCGCAAAGGGAGCGATGGCGGGGGCGGAGGAAAGACCGGGGGACTCGATACCTGCCACGTGGAGGAATTTGGCATCCTTCTCGGAGAAGCGGATGATGAAATCCTCTTCGTTGGGCACGCTTCTCACTCCGGTGAAGGAGGTGATCACAGCGCGGAAGTTGAGGTTGGGTACGGAACGCATCGCGGTGCTCCGCACGAAGGCAAGACCCTCTCTGGTGGTGGAGGTGTCGGCTTTATCCTCGATGTTCAGGGCAGTGGGGCCTACCAGCAGATTGCCGTGGACGGTAGGAGTGACCAAAATACCCTTGCCCATCTCGTTGGGAGTTTGGAAAATGGTGTGGGAAACGGTTTCGCCCTCGGATTTATCCAACAGCAGATACTCTCCCGCACGGGGCTTGATGGAAAAGCTGTCGTCGCCCACCAGCCGTGCCACCTCGTCGGAGCGTATGCCCGCGCAGTTCAGCACGTAATCAGCCTCTACGGTATGCTCCCCGCAGGTGAGAATAAACTTCTCGCCCTGCTTTTGGATGGCGGTAACGGGGGAAGCAAGCAAAAGCTCCGCGCCGTTGTCCACAGCGTTGCCTGCCGCGGCAACTGCCAGAGAGTAGGGGCAGACGATCCCCGCAGAGGAGCAGAGCAACGCGCCCACTGCCTCCTTGGAAATGTTGGGCTCCAATGCCTGCAGCTCTTCCGCGTTCAGCACGGAAAGACCGGGCACGCCGTTTTCCATACCGCGAGCATACAGCTTGCGGACGTGCTCCATCTCCTTTTCGGAGAAGGCCAGCACCAAGGAGCCGTTGTTCTTGTAGGATACCCCCAGGTCTTCTGCCAGGGAGGGCATCATAGCGGCACCCTTGACGTTCAGCTTTGCCTTCAAGGTTCCGGGGACGGGGTCAAATCCGCCGTGGACGATGGCGCTGTTGGCACCGGTGGCTCCCGTGGCAATGTCCTCTCTTGCTTCAATAAGCACCACGTTGAGACAGTATTTTGTTAATTCTCTGGCGATCAGGCTACCTACGACACCCCCGCCGATAACGGCTACCGTTGGTTTCATGCTTCGCACACCTCTTTTTTCAAGTATTGTTAATAATAACATCTTATTCTATCACAATCTTCCGCGGAAATCAACCGCAAAAAGCCTTATTTTTCTTGGTTTTACAGGAAAATTTTTATGCATAGCAAAACCGGCGCAAAAGCAAAAGAAAAAGGAGCCGAGCGTGCGGCTCGGCTCCGTGGAGAGACGGGGTCAGCAGGTGAAATCCAAAGATTGATCCTGCGCGGGATTTTGTGAAAGCTCCTTGGAAGCGTTCTGCAACAGCAGGGCGAAGCACACGTCGGAGGTAATGCTTGCCACAAGGGACAGAATGTTGAAAATACCGGGCACGATGAATGCCATCCCCAACAGGGAAATGCCTGCGGAGATCCACAAGCTTATGGGGAGAAGAACGGAGATCTTGGCGGGAACATTGGCAAGCACAAACCATTTAACAGAGGTGCAGGTTCTCAGCAGGGGCACGTAATACAAGAAGACGATGGCCACCAAAACCGCACCGATGGCCAGCATCACGCCGGCAAGAAAGCCCAGCAGTTCCTCTGCACTGTGTATGCCCAGCACCTCGTTCAAATATTCAACGCCCGCCTCGCTGTCGGGGTTGAGCTTGTACGCCTCCTCCAGCACCATGTCGGCCATATCCTTGGAGGAATTTAACACGGCGCTGTAAAGGAACATTACCGCGGCGGCAAGGGATGCCAGCACCAAGCTGATGATGGTACAGACCTTGATGACGGTAAAGCCGGAGGAGGGGAAGGGGCCCACTTTGCCTTCCTGAGAAGCGATGAAGAGCAACGCGCCTGCCATCAGCCCGGGAAGTGCGGAGAGGATCAATCCGAGGAAGAGCCCGCTTTGCAGGGTATTGACCAGGAACGTGAGGACGAAGGACACGCAGGTGGCCGTCAGGGCTACTCGGATCAGGGTATGATTCTTAAGCATGAACATGCGGAAAGCGGATGCACCGCCGGCGCCGAGGGGATTGATGTTTCCGCCGCAGGACATACAGTACTGCGCCCCGTCGAACATGGGAGACCCGCATTTGGGACAGAATGCCATAGAAAAACCTCCTTTTTCGTCTGTATTTACAGTATAGCACAGGAAAAGAGCATCGTCAAGAGCTTTTCTCCCCAAGCGCTTGAAAAAATCTCCCCACCGAGAGGGTGGGGAGAGAAAAGGGTCACGAAGATCAGCGAACAAGCTCCTTCTTCGCTTTGAGGAGCAGCAGACCGCCGATGGCAGTGCCGCCCATGGAGACCAGAGAGGACAGAATGGACATCACGCCGGTGGGGATGATAAACATAAAGATGAAGCTTACACCAACGGTGACAAACATCATGATGGGCAGAATGGAAGGAACCTTTACGGGGCCGTCCAAGGTGACCGCGTTCTTCAGAGAGCTCAAATGCTTCAGCAGGGGGGCGCAGTACATAAAGATCAGCAAAATGAAATAAACGGCACCCAAGAAGAGCAGAGTTCCCAGAAGACCGCAGAGCTCATCCCAACCGCTGATGTTCCAAGCGTCTACAAATTCTTCAAACAGCTCGTAGAACTCCTCGGATTCGTAGCTCAGCTCCCACAATACCTCGGAAATTGCATCCTGAGCGGCAAAGCACATCACGCTAAGCAGCAGAAGGGGCAACGTGCAAATGGCGTAAGCAACGAGTTCAATGATGGTGAAAACTTTTACGATGGTAAAGCCTGCGGTGGGGTAAGCACCGGTCTTGTTGGCTTGGGACCAGCAAAGGTATACGGCGTAAACCATCAGCCCGGAGATAGCGGTACCGAGCAGAGCCGGCAGGAAGCCTGCGCCTACGTTGGAAATGAAGCCCAAGAGCAAGCCCAAAGCCATGCAACCCATAAGAGCCAGGATCAACACATTGTTTTTGAGAGTGAATGCGCGAATTGCAGATGCGCCGGAGGGAGCAACGGGCTGACCTACGCCTTGGCCGCAAGCCGTGCAGAAGGAAGCGCCGTCACCCATGGGGGCACCGCATTTGGTACAGAATGCCATAGAAAAACCTCCATAATTTTATTGTTATCTTATTATAACGCGCGTTCATGGATTTGTCAACTTTTCTTTGCGATTTTTTTACAAAATTATGGGTGCTTGCAGGACGGATTGGGGGAGAACAGGGCAAAACGCACCTCACCGACGGAAGCAAAAGGAAACACTTTCCCCTTGACGGACGGGGTAAATTGTGATATACTATATTTTGAATAACTATGTCGGAGGGCAACATGGAAAAGCTCATCGTTTTTGACGGCAACAGCATTCTCAACCGCGCCTTTTACGGGGTGCGCCCCCTTTCCAACAAGGAGGGGCTTCCCACCCATGCGGTGTTCGGTTTTGTGAACATCATCCGCCGCGCCATCCAGGAGGCGGGGGAGAATTTGAAGTATGCCGCCATTGCCTTTGACCGCAAAGAGCCCACCTTCCGACACAAGGCTTGCGATTTTTACAAGGCCAACCGCAAGGGTATGCCCGAGGAGCTGGCTGTTCAGCTTCCCTTTGCCAAGGAGGTGGCTTCTGCCTTGGGGCTTACGGTGGTGGAGACCCCCGGCTTTGAGGCGGATGACATCATCGGCACGTTGACGGAGACCTTTTCCTCCCGTGGGACGGAGTGCATCATCGTCACGGGAGACAGAGACAGCTTTCAGCTGGTAAACGATCGGGTTACGGTGCATCTTGCCGCCAATAACGAGACCCGTATCACCGGGGTGAAGGAGATCTTTGATCTTTACGGCGTTGCGCCCAAGGGGCTTATTGAGATCAAGGCCATTATGGGCGACAGCTCCGACAACATTCCCGGGGTGGCGGGCATCGGCGAGAAGGGTGCCATCAAGCTCATCGATCAATACGGCAGTGTGGAAGGCGTTTATCAGCACTTGGATGAGATCAAGGGTGCCTTGCACGATAAATTGGAAAACGGCAAGGACATGGCCTTTACCTCCCGCTTCTTGGCGGAGATCCGTTTGGATGCTCCCGTGGCGTTGGAGGCGGAAGACTATCTCTATGAGGGGCAAAATGTGCCCGCTTTGCGTGAGCTGTATACCAAATTGGAGTTCCGCAAGCTTTTGGAGCAGCTTCCCGCCGAGGAAGCGTCCGCTCCCAAGGCCGACCTGCCTCAGGCGGTGGAATATCCGCCTGCTTCCCACGTGGAGGCGGAAATTCTGGCGGTGTTCCCCACAGAGGAGGGCATCAAGGCCTTTGACGGAACAAAGGGGTATTTGATCTCTTGGGAGAATGCGCCCGCCCTTTTTGACAAAAAGAAAAGGGTGCTGGTGTGGTCGATCAAGGAGACCTTGCATATTCTTTGGAACAAGGGCGTTCAGCCGGAGAGTGACATGGAGGATCTCTCCTTGCTGGCCTATCTGTCCTCTCCTGCGGACAATGGCATCTCCTTTGCGGGAGCGGTGTTCCGCGCTACGGAGACCACGGTGGAGGATCTTCCCGACCCGAGCTTATTCTTCTTGCTGCAGGAGACCTTCCGTCCTTCCTTGACGGAGGCTCTGGAAAAGTTGTACACCCGCGTGGAAAAGCCCCTTGCCTACGTGTTGGCGGAGATGGAAAAGGAAGGCTTCCTGCTGGACAAGGAGGGCTTGGAACGGTTCACCGCGGCGCTGGAAGAGGAAATGGCGCTGTATACCCAGCAGATCTACGCTTTGGCGGGGCATCCCTTTAATATCAATTCTCCCAAGCAGTTGGGAGAGGTGCTGTTTGAGGAGCGGAAGCTTCCTCACTACAAAAAGACAAAATCCGGCTATTCCACCGACGCGGAGACCCTGGAAAAGCTGGCGCTTTACGATCCCTTGGTGCAGTTGATTTTGGATTACCGCAAGGCGGCAAAGCTGAAATCCACCTACGGCGAGGGACTTCTGAAGGTGATCTCCGATGACGGAAGAGTGCATACCACCTTCAAGCAGACCATGACCATGACGGGCAGACTTTCCTCCGCAGAGCCCAATTTGCAGAACATCCCCGTCCGTACGGAAAAGGGGAGGGAGCTGCGGAAGTTCTTCACCGCAAAAGAGGGATGCGTGCTGGTGGATGCGGACTATTCCCAGATCGAGCTGAGATTGCTCGCCCACATTTCCGGAGACGAGGCACTTTGCACCGCCTTCCGCGAGGGAGCGGACATTCATACCGCCACGGCGGCTCAGGTGTACGGCGTGCCCATGGAAATGGTGACGGGGGAGATGCGAAAATCCGCCAAGGCGGTGAATTTCGGTATCATCTACGGCATCGGGGAGTATTCCTTGTCCCAGGACATTGGCGTTTCCGTCAAGGAAGCGAAGAGCTTTATCGCCAGATATTTTGAGAAATATCCCGCCATTCGGGACTATATGGAATGGGCGAAATCCTTTGCCGCAGAGCATGGCTACGTGGAAACACTGTACGGCAGACGGCGGGAGATCCCCGAGATGAAGCAGACCAACAAGATGCGCCGCGCCTTTGGCGAACGGGTTGCCATGAACACGCCCATTCAGGGAACGGCGGCGGATCTCATCAAGATTGCCATGATCCGCGTTGACCACGCCTTGAAGAAGGCGGGCTTGAAGGCCAAGCTGATCCTGCAGATCCACGACGAACTGATCGTGGAGTCTCCCGTGGAGGAGGCAGAGCAGGTAATGGCGCTTCTGGAAAAAGAAATGATCGGTGCGGACACCTTTGCCGTGCCGTTGGTGGCGGATGCTAAAATGGGCAAGCGCTGGTACGACGCAAAAGACTGATAGCTGATTGCAAAACTGTGTTTTGCAGACGGCTAATTGATGCAAAAGATTAAGGAGACGTTATCTATGTGCGGGATCGTAGGATTTACGGGAAACCCGGAGAATAAAGAGCAGATCATCCGCGCCATGGCGGATTCCATTGCCCACAGAGGCCCCGACGGAGAAGGATACTTCTGCGATGAGGGGATCGCTTTGGGGCACCGTCGGCTTTCCATCATCGATTTGGAGGGGGGCGCGCAGCCTTTGTTCAACGAGAGCGGAAGCTTGGTGTTGGTATTCAACGGCGAGATCTATAATTTTTTGGAGCTGAGAGAAGAGCTTTTGAAAAAAGGCCATGTATTTGCCACCCGCTCCGACAGCGAGGTGCTGTTGCACGGCTTTGAGGAATGGGGCAAGGCGTTGCCGGAAAAGCTGAGGGGAATGTTCGCCTTCGTGATCTGGGACAAGGAAGCGAAAGAACTGTTTGCCGCCAGAGACCCCTTTGGCATCAAGCCCTTCTATTACGATGCAAGAGACGGCAGACTGCTGTTTTCCAGCGAGATCAAGGCCTTCTTGCACCATCCGTTGTTCCAAAAGGAATTTAACGAAAGCCAGCTTGCTTTGTACCTTTCCTGCCAGTATTCTCCCGGGGAGGATACCTTCTTTGCAGGGGTCAAAAAGCTGCTTGGCGGCCACAGATTGCTGTGGAAGGACGGCGAGCTGACGGTGGAGCGGTATTTTGAGCCCACCTTCGTTCCCGACACCGAGAAGACCGAGGAGGAATGGGTGGAGGCCATCGACAAGGTGATGGCGGATTCCGTCCGTGCCCATAAGATCGCAGACGTGGAGGTAGGCTCTTTCCTGTCCTCCGGCGTGGATTCCAGCTTCGTAGCCTGTATTGCAGGGGTGGACAAGACCTTTACCGTGGGCTTTTCCAACCGCAATTACGATGAGGCGGAGTATGCCAAGGCCTTTTCCAAGGAGCTTGGCGTCAAGCACAGCGTGTATTATATCACTCCCGAGGAATATTGGGAGAACCTGCCCAAGATCCAGTACCACATGGACGAGCCCTTGGCGGATGCCGCAGCAGCGGCGCTGTTCTTCCTGAACAGAGATGCCGCCAAGCAGGTAAAGGTCTGCCTTTCCGGCGAGGGTGCGGACGAGTTCTTCGGCGGCTACAACGTGTATAAGGAGCCCTTTGCTCTCGCATGGTTTGATAAGCTTCCCGCCTGCCTCCGCAGAGGCTTGGGTAAGCTGGCGGAAAAATTCCCCCGCATGAAGGGTGCCAACTTCCTCCTGCGCCGTGCAAAGCCCTTGGAGGAGCGGTACATCGGCAACACCAATTTGATGAGCGAGGCCTTTAAGAAGCAGCTGCTTCTCCGTTACGACGGTAAGACCAAGCCCACGGATCTCACCAAGCCCTACCGTCACAAGCTGGAGGGCATGGATGCGGTGACCAAGATGCAGTATATCGATCTCCACACCTGGCTGATGGGAGATATCCTGCTGAAGGCGGATAAAATGAGCATGGCCAGCAGCCTGGAGCTGAGAGTTCCCTTCTTGGACAGAGAAGTGTTCGCCCTGGCCTCCCGTATTCCCACCAAATACCGCGCCAACAAGGACGGCACCAAGCTTGCCATGCGAAAAGCCGCGGCGAAGCACATCCCCGCAGGGGTTGCCTCCAAGAAGAAGTTGGGCTTCCCCGTGCCGGTAAGAGCATGGCTGCGGGAGGAGACCTATGCATCTCTGGTGCGCGAGCAGTTTGCCTCCGCCCACGCGGCGAAGTTCTTCCGCACCGAGGCGTTGCTTTCCCTTTTGGAGGAGCACGTTGCCGAAAAGAAGGACAACTGGCGGCAGATCTGGTGCGTTTTCGTGTTCCTTGTTTGGTACGAGGAATATTTCGTCAAACGATAAACGCTTTTTACAAAATGTTTTCAATTAGCCCTTGCAAATTTTGCAGGGCGTGATATAATAATGTATACTCTGCTTCGGCAGGGTACGACCTGTTTCGACAGACTACATCCTACGAAAGGAATCGACATAATTTATGACTCGTAACGCAAAATTGTTTCTTTCTTTGTTCCTGGTGTTCGCCATGCTTTCCGTTTTTGCTACGGTGGCGTTGGCAGAGCCGGAAAATACCCGTACGGTAAAGCTGGAGGGTGATCTGGAGGGCATTCTGGCCTACTTTAACGGCGCAGATACCTCCGCCACCGAGTTCCAGGCTCCTGTGGGAGCTGCCTTGAGCATCCGCATTGAGGCCGCAGAAGGCTATCAGGTGGATAGCGTTAAGCTGTTCAACTATATGGAGCTGACTCCCGATGAAAACGGCTTGTACACCGTGGATATCACCGAGGATGACGTGACCTACGTGGTCAACGTTAAGGCTACGCAGGTTGCTACCGAAGATCCTTCCGAGGACACCTCCTCCGAGACCCCCTCTGAGGATACCTCTTCCGAAGAGCCTTCCGAAGAGCCTTCCGAGGAGCCTTCCGAAGAACCTTCCGAGGATACCTCTTCCGAGGAACCCTCCGAGGATACTTCCTCCGAGGAGACCGATGAGCCCGATCCCTCCGAAGACCCTTCTGAGGATACCTCTTCTGAAGAGCCTTCCGAGGACACCTCTTCCGAAGAGTCCTCCGAGGAACCCGTTACCGAGGCAGAGCTGCGTATCACCATCAAGGGTGCAGGCTCCGTGACCGCAGGGGAGACTGTGGTCTCCGGCACCGGCAACAAGGTGACCGAGTCTGTTTGGCTGGGCATCGGCGTGACCACCAACATTAAGATCACTCCCGCATACGGCTATAAGCTGGTGGCTATGAAGCTGGACGGTCAGACCCGTGATATCACCCGTCCCTTGTCCAAGCTCACTATCACCGAGCTGACCACTCTGGAGCTCACCTTCGAGCCCGATACCCAGACTCCCACCACTTATCAGATCGTGGTTTCCTGCGCTACCGTAGGCGGTTACGTTTCCGCAGGTGGCTACACCATCACCTCCGGCGGTGCGACCACCATCAGCGTAAACGCAGGTGATTCTCTGGTGATCAGCGTATACACCGCAGAGGGCTATCAGGTAGATGCTTTCCGTGTAGGCGGCGCTGCTCAGAACCTTACCGACGGTACTTACGTGCTGGAGAACGTTGCGGCAAACGCAACCGTAACCGTAAGCTTTAAGGCGGTGGTGGTTACCATCGATCCTTATGAGGCAGAGGACTTTGACTGGACTGCCGATGCAAACGGCTTGATCGTTTTGGATCTCGCCGGCAACTCCTACGTAGGCAAGTCCGTATTCGATAAGATCAACACCCTTACCTCCGAGAACGGAGCGTACGTGGTTCTGAAGACCGAGTTTGTGCAGTGGTTTATCCCCTGCGGCGGCGTTGTCAGCGGCGTTGAGAAGGAGTACATCAACTTCTCCGTGGCAGTTGGTGCCAACGGTTCTTACTACGAGATCATCAAGAACGCTGTTTTGGCGGCAGATGCCGAGACGGTATTCCAGTATTTTGAGCTGGCTGAGACCCCCACCTTCCCCGAGGGTACTCTGGCGGCGTTCAACCTTTCCGA
>JAFYNA010000165.1 GCA_017549925.1 Clostridia bacterium
CCGAGGCGGATCAGCCCGTCGTGAACACCCACGACGGCAAGGAGGTGGACACCTCCGGCAGACTGCCCGTTGTGAAGCCCGTGGTCACCACCAAGAAGTACAACGAGGGCGTTCTGCAAAACGGCACCCCCGATCCCGCAGGCATTACCGGATGGCAGACCTTTAAGCTGGGGAACAACAGCGGCGCAAAGCCCCAGTACGCGCTGTATTGGGACAACGAGGCCTTCTACGTGGCGTTGAAGACCGACGATACCACCGCAAGCTACGGCAAGGGCGCATGGTGGGAAGGCAAGGACGATCTGGTGCAGATCTGGATGACCGCGGACGGTTCCACCGCAAGCGGCGTTTTGGATCTGGATACCGGTATCCGTTACTACCTCCACAGAACCGCCGAGAACAAGTGGACGGCAGGCGGCTCTGCAGGAAGCTTGGTCACCTTCTCCGGGTTCACCTTTACAGAGACGGAGGGCGTGCTAGTGATCAAGATGCCTTGGACCTCTCTCAACGTGGAGGCTCCCGATGCAGAGTCCGGCGCAGTGATCGGCTTTAAGATCCAGTACATCGACGGTGCGGATGCCTCTTGGGCGGCCACCGACGGCACCAAGGATCAGTCCATCCAGGTCAGTGCGTTGTATAGTTTTTAAGGAAATAGAGCGTAAAAGACCTCCCGTGGAAAACGGGAGGTCTTTGATTTTACTTCTTCAGCTCTTCGATCTCGTCTACGGGAGCCATGTAGCTCTTGATGTAGGGGGAATTGCCTGCGTAGAGCCAATTATAGCCTGTCTCCGCGGGCTTGCAGTAATGCGCCGCGTTCTGCAAAATACGGCGTACGTGGGGGATGTGGTAGGTGGGAACGGTTTCGTGGCCGGGCTGGAAGTAGAACACCTTACCTGCGCCGCGCTTCCACACACAGCCGGAGCGGAACACGTAGCCCGTCTCGTACCAGGACATGAATACAAGCTCATCGGGATCGGGGATCTGGAAGGGCTCTGCGTAGACCTCCTCACAGTCGATATGGAAGTGGGAGGGAATGCCTGCGGCAATGGGATGGGTGGGATTGATGTTCCACATGATCTCGTGGAGATTATCGCCCCAAAGCAGGTTGCCGGTTGTACCCACCACGCTGCGGAACACCTTGGAATAGTGACCGGAGTGGAGGACTACCAGACCCATGCCGTTATAAACACGCTGACGGATCTTTTCTACCAAAGCGTCGTTCACCTCGCCGTGAGCCATGTGACCCCACCAGAAGAGAACGTCGGTGTTTTCCAAAACAGAATCCGGCAAGCCCTGGTCGGGATCGTCCAGCGCCGCCAAGGTTACTTCAATATCATCACACTCGGAAAGGGCTTTTCCGATCTCGGCATGGATGCCGTGAGGGTACAGGGCACGCACCACGTCGTTGGTCTTTTCGTGGCGGAACTCGTTCCAGACAGTAACGCGAATCTTACTCATACATAGATCTCCTTATCGTCTTGTTTTTCACAGTATAGCACGGTTTTCTATGGTTGTCAATGCTTTTTACGGGTAGAGAAGATAGGGTTTTACGGCATTTTCAAAGGCTTTGACCTTATCCCCCTGCTCTTTCAGGAAGCGCTCCGGATCAAAGTCCTCCCGCCGCAAGGCATCCGTGCCCAACAGCAGGTCAATAAAGGCGGGAGAACCTTCCTTCCATGGGGGCAGGAAAGTGAATTCCTCGTGGGTCTGCCTGATCTCCCATAGGAGGCGCAACCCCGTCTCGAAGGGCTTAAAAGCTCGGCGGTCTGTGATATGCACCTGCACGCCATGGCACAAGGTATCCTTATACTTGGAGAAGGTGGGAGTAAAATGGCATTCCCGCAGCTTGACCCCGGGGAGTCCTTTTCGGTTAAAGCGTTCCGCAAGCTCCGAAGCCTTCAGCCAAGGCGCGCCGATCCACTCAAAGGGATGGGTGGTGCCCCGCCCCTCGGAAAGATTGGTCCCCTCAAACAAGCAGGTGCAAAGGTAAGCGAAGGCGGCTTCCACCGTGGGAATGTTGGGGGAAGGCGCCACCCAAGGGAGATCCGTCTCGTCGTAGAAGGTGTCTCTTGTCCAGCCCTCCAAGGGAACCACCGTAAGGTCGCACCCGATACCCTCGGTGGCGTTGATATACCTTGCAAACTCCCCTACCGTAAGTCCGTAGCGGGAGGGAACGGGGTATCTCCCCACAAAGGAGGAGAAGGGGCGTTCCAGAATGGTGCCCTCCATACCGCCGCCCACGGGGTTCACACGGTCAAGGATCACCAAGGGCTTCCCTGCCGCGGCGCAATCCTCCATGGCATAGGACAGGGTGTAAACGTAGGTGTAATACCTTGCCCCCACGTCTTGAATGTCATAGACCAGCAGATCCAGAGGCTCTAAGACCTCGCGGGGGATATGGAGGCTTCCACCGTAGGTGCTATGCACGGGAACGCCGGTTTTTTCGTCGGTGTAGAAGGACACCTTTGCTCCTGCCTGATGCTCTCCCCGCACCCCGTGCTCGGGAGAAAAAAGGCAGGCCAGCACACCCATTTGGTGCAGAACGTCGATGGTGGAGACAAACTCCTTGGTCATGCCCGTGGGGTTGGTGATCAAGCCCACCCGCTTCCCATGAAACAGGGGCAGGAGAAGCTCCCTGCGGTCGGCACCGCTTCTGACAATTTGTTTGGTCATACTTCCTCCTGTAAGATCTTTTTATGGAACTCTCTGCGGAAGGCGGGAAGCTTGCCGTTGGCGCGGGTGGGATGCACCCGATTGGTGAGCAAAACGGCGTATCTTCCCTGCTCGTTGACGTACAGCGACGTACCGGTAAAGCCGGTGTGTCCCATACCGAAGGAGCAAAGCTGGAAGCCAAGACCTCGGTTTTCGTCCATGCCCGGGGTGTAGTTATAGACAGCCTTCCGGAAGGTCTCGGGCTTTAAGAAGCCTTCTCCCCCGCGGGAAAGCATGGTGGCGAACTTGACGCAATCCGCCAGGGAGGCAAACACACCCGCATTGGCGGAAACACCACCCAGAAAAGCGGCGTTCTCATCGTGGACGGTGCCGCAGGTCTCCCCCTCCGTAGCGGCGCAGACAGCCGTCCGGGGTGGATTATAGCAGGCAGTTTCCATGCCCAAGGGCAGGAATACCTCCCGACGGACGATGACGTCCAAGGGCTCGCCCATGACCTGCTCTATGATCTTGCCCAGCAGGATAAAGCCCATACAGCTATATACCACGTCACTGCCCGTGGGGATGCCGAGGGGCTCACGGAGGATGTGGTCTGCTGCCTGCTCGGGGGAAATCCCTCTGAGCCACAGGGGGAAATGAGCCTTGATGCCCGAGGTGTGGGTCAAAAGCTGATGGAGGGTGATCTTTTCTTTTCCGTAGCAGTTGGGAAAAAACTCGCCGAGGGTCTGCTCCGGAGCAATTCTCCCCTGCTCATAAAGGCAAAGGAAAGCCATGGTGGTGCCCATGAGCTTGGAAAGGGAGGCCATGTCAAAGAGGACGTCCTCCTCCATGGGAAGGGCGGCGGGGTACAAGGCGCGGTTCCCGCCGTGAGCAGAAAGCAAAACACCGCCACGGTCTCCCACGGCGGCGCAATATCCGGGGAAGACCCCGTCGCGAACCCCTTGCTCTAAAAGGTTCTGAAACTCTATTCTGTTCATAAAAGCATCTGCAGGTTGTAAAGGTACCATACGCCGTCCACCTTTACAAGCTGTACCCAATGGGTAACGGTCTTACTGCCCGCAGACCCGGTGGCAGTGATCTCGCCTTGAAAGACCACAGCCTCGGAAACGCCGCTCCCGATGATCTCCTTCAGCTCTGCAAGGGTCTCTTCCTCCACAGACTGCTTATCGGTCAGGTTGTAGGTAAAGGTAATGTTCTCCCCGCAGGAGGAGAAGTTGGTGTCATACCAGCCCTCCAGATGGGATTGCAGACGGGAAGCGATCTCGCTTGCTCTGTCGCCGTTGTGGGTTTGCAGATAGGTGATCATTTTGGGGTGGTAAAGCTCCAGGACTCCCTCCGCATGGCAGGCGGTCATTTCCTCCAGATACGCCTCTCCCGTGGAGGAGGGGCCGTCGGCAATATAGTTGAAGAGCAACGCCCCTGCCAAGATGGCAAGAAGGGGCAGTACGATGCAAACGGGCAACAGCACCCGAAAATCGGTCTTCTTTTTCTTGGTGTTACGTTTCATAAAAAAGCCTGCGCTTTCCTTGGTTTTGTACGTTCATTTTACCATGGGGTTGGAAAATTGTCAAGAGAAAAAGAGGAGCCGCGGTGCAAACATGGGCGGACGCGATGATAAAAGGTTCTTATTATATGGGGCGCCGAAGGACGTCGCCCCCTACGAACACGAATGTAGAAAAACAAAAAAACAACCGCATTTCCCGCAAAAAGGACGGCGAAAAACATCTTTTCCCATTCCCTCCGCGTAGATCACGACAAGAATTTCAACCCCATCCCCCCCTGCGGGTTCG
>JAFYNA010000166.1 GCA_017549925.1 Clostridia bacterium
AGATCGTTTTCCTCACAGCACTGAATGCCCACCACGGCGTTTTCCGAGGGGAAGATGAGAGAATACTGCCCGTAAGCACCGTCGGCGCGGAAGGCGTTCTCCTTGTGGGGAATCATCCAGAATTGGAAGCTGTACCCACTGCTCCACTTGTCAGCGATCCCCGTGGAGATCTGTTGGGTGCCCGCCTGCTTGACCCACTCGTGGGAAAGGAGTCGCTTCCCCTCCCAAACGCCGTCCTGCAGGTACAGAATGCCCAAACGCATCATTTCCTCGTTCCGCAGATACAAGCCGCTTCCTCCGAAGGCGGTGCCGTCGGGATCCGTCTCCCAGCCGGGGTAGCCGATGCCCAAGGGGGCGAACAGCTTACGGTAGGCGTAGCGCAGCAGGGTCTCCCCCACCGCCTTTTGCACCATACATCCCGCCAGGTGGGTGTCTGCGTTGGAATAAACAAACTTTTCGCCGGGGGCGTATACCAGCTTCTTGGCCAGCATATAGCCCACGTAATCCGGCATTCCTTCCCCGGGGCGGCGGTTCACACCCATCAAAAAGGCACTGCCGAAGCCGGAACTCATGGTGAGCAGATGGCGCAGAGTGATGGTCTTCACCATGGGGTCGGTGAGGATGGCATCATACTCCGGGAATAGGGAGCAAAGGGTGGTCTCCAAGGTCACCTTACCCTCGTCAATGGCCATCCCCGCAAGGGTGGAGACAAAGCTCTTGGTGTGGGAATAGATCAGTCTGGGACGGTCGGGGGTGAAGTGCTTGGAAAGCACCTGCTCGCCGTTTTGATAAAGCGCCACCGCCTCTGCGCCGGGGTTGTCCTTCTCCAAATCGTTGATGAGATTTTGTACCGCTTCTTTCATGTTACAGCTCCTTTCGCATTGCCATATGGGGGCAATCCTGCTCGTATTCGATCTCCCCGAAGGGGATGTATCCGTTCTTTCGGTAAAATTCCATAGCCCTGCATTGGGCGTGGAGGGTGAGGGTCTTTCCCCCATGGGAACGCACCGCTTCTTCCCCATGGCGCAATAGCAAGGAGCCCAAGCCCTGCCCCCGCCATTCCTTGACCACCGCGAACCTGCCCAACAGCCAGCCCTCCTCGGAGGTAAACACACGGCACACCCCGATGGGCGTCTCCCCGTGGTACATCACCAAGTGAATGGCCCGCTCGTCCACGTCGTCAAACTCGTCGATAAAGCCTTGCTCCTCCACAAATACGGCGTTGCGGATGGCAATGGCGTGGGGGTGCAGTTGGCGGTAAATCCGAATCTCCATAGGGATCCCTCCTTTCATACCCGCAGTATACCACAGTCAGCGGTGTTTTGCAACCCCGTCTTGACAAAGAACGGGCTTTTATGCTATCATTGCGGTGAAGAAATGAGAAAGGAGCCCCCCTATGGATGCATACCGCCAAAAGCTTGCCCGCTTTTTTGAATCCTTTGCCTTCCCCGCGGAGGAAAACGGCATCGGCACCCTGGGGGAAAAGAAGCTCCACGCCGCCTTGAAGCGGTTTTACGCCAAGGACTCCACCTGCTTGGAGGTGCCCTTGGGGCGGTTTGTGGCCGACGTTTTTGACGGAGAACGGGTGGTGGAGGTCCAAACGCGGCAGTTTGCACGGCTGGAGAAAAAGCTCCGCTTCTTTTTGGAGCGTTACCCCGTGACGGTGGTGTATCCCTTCCCCCGTACCCGCCATCTGATCTGGACAGACCCCGCCACGGGAGAGACCTCCCGCCCGCGGAAGAGCCCCAAGGTGGGCACGCCCATGAAGGCGCTCCACGAGCTGTACCACATCCGCACCCTTTTGGGGGTGGAAAATCTGACGGTGGAGCTGTTGCTGTTTGATTTGGACGAATACCGCCTGCTGGACGGCTACGGCAAGAGCAAAAAGAAAGGCTCTACCCTGGGGGAAAAGATCCCCAGAGGAGAGCCGGAATTGATTCGGTTGCAATCGGCCGAGGATTATCGGCCACTGCTGCCCGCGGATCTGCCCCCCGCCTTCACCGCGCCCCAATTCGGGAAGCTGACAGGTCTGCGGGGACGGAGCGTGTATTCCGCCATCCACGTTTTGGAGGAATTGGGCATTCTGATCCCTACGGAAAAGCAGGGCAGAGCCATGGTGTACCGGCTGAAATAAGCTTACGCCTCCAGCTCCTTCTGCAGGTCTGCCCCAAGAGCGGACATAGCGGCGGGATCCACCTTCACCACCCGACGGTCGTAGGTGACAAGGCCGTTGGTCTCGTCCTCCACGTCGGTCAGCTGAGTCAGCACCGTACCGCAAAGGCCTTCCTTCACCCCAGGGAGGATCTGCTGTCGGTAGAGCTGTTCCAGCCCTGCGCGGAAGGCGGGCAGATCGGTATAGGTCTTGTAGCCGTAGGTTTTGTTCAGGTTGAAGGAATGCTCCTCCAGCTTGCAGGTGTAGCCCCCGAACTCGGAAAGCACCACGGGCTTGTCGCCCCGCTTGCCCACGGCAAAGGGACGGAAATACACGTGACGGCTGTCCACGTCGCTTTCCCTGCCCAGGAACCAGCCGGAGGTGGCGTCCCAAATGCGGGAGGGGTCAAGAGCCTTCAGCTCCTTGTAAATGCGATCCCCGTCGTACTGTCCCCAGCCCTCGTTGAACACGGTGTAATAGCACACCGAGGGATGGTTTTGCAGAAGGCGGATCGTCTCTTTTGCAGTCTTTTCAAAGTGGAAGCGCTGCTTCTTCCCCGCACGGAAGAAGGGGCGTTTTTTCATGCCCAGAGTGGGCAGAACGGTATCGCGGATATAGCGGTATTTGCCGTTATTCACCATGTCCTGGAACACGATCATTCCCAAGCGGTCGCATTGGTAGTAGAATTCCTCCGGCTCGATCTTGATATGCTTGCGGAGCATATTGAAGCCCAATTTTTTGGCGGTCTCAATGTCAAAGGTATATCCCTCGGGGGAGGCGGGCAGGTAAATGCCGTCGCTGAAATAGCCTTGATCCAACAGCCCGTGGAAGAAATAGGGCTTGCCGTTTAAGCACAGACGGGGAATGCCCTTTATCTTTTCGGTGGTGATAACCCGCAGGGCAAAGTAGGAGCGCAGGGTGTCCTCCCCGCTTTGCAGGGTGAAGCAGTAGAGATAAGGATCCTCCGGGCTCCAATGGCGGGGCTCTTCCACCGTGAAGGTAAAGCTGTCGCCCTTGTAGGTATATCGGATCTCTCCGTTCGGGGTGGTGACGGAGAGAGTTTTTTCTTCCGTTCCCCCTTGGGTGTTGATGGTGACGGTCTGCAGGTCGGCGCGGATCTCCAAGTCGGAAACGTAGTCTGCGGGAACGCTTTCCATCCACACGGATTGCCAGATGCCGCTGACGGGGGTATACCACATCCCGCCCCGCTTCTTCCGTTGCTTGCCGTAGGGCAGGTCGGTGTCCGTATCATCGGTGACGTTGACGGTGAGGGTGTTTTCCCCTGCCGTCAGGGCGTCCGTCACGTCAAAGGAAAAAGGCAGGTAGCCTCCCTCGTGAATCCCCAAGGAAACGCCGTTTAAGGTGACCTCCGCAATCTGATCCACCGCCCCGAAGTGCAATAAGGTGCGTGCCTTGCAGAAGTCGGCAGGAAGGGTGAAGGTCTTGCGGTAGAGCCACCTTTCCCCTTTTGCAAGGGCGCGCTCCACCCCGGAGATACGGGATTCCGGCGGGAAGGGCACGGTAACAGAAGAGCGGAAGGTCTCTTCCCCGTTTTTCACGGCGGAAAGCTCCCACGCGCCGCAGAGGGAGAAGAAGGAATCCCTCGCCATGGCGGGGCGGGGGTAGGTCTCGCTCCAGGAACGATGCCCCTCTTCAAAGGGGGTGGTAAGCTTTTGGAAGGGATGTTTCATGGGAATCTCCTAAAAGTTTTGATGGGGATAGTTTACCATGTTTTGGGTGGGATGTCAAGGAAAAAAGAAGAGGCGTAGCCGCACACAACGCATTTCGGGTCGCCGTGGAAGTCGACCCGTTGGTATGAATCGCGTCCATCAAGCCCCCTCATTTCTCCCACACTTTTTTTACAAAACCCCTTGCTTTTTTGGGAAGAATATGATAGAGTATATTTGTAGTAAAAAGAATAGCCTTTCATCAGGATCGGGTTGACGCCCGATCCTGATTGTTATGTTAGGCAAAATGCGCTTTTTAGAAAGGATGACGGTATGGCAAAGAAAGACAATATTGCTTCCCGCGTGAAGGAAGCGGTGCTTCCCTTGGTGGAGGGTGCAGGGTACACCCTGTGGGACGTGACCTTTTACAAGGAGGTCTCCGAATGGATCCTTGAGGTCTCCATCGACAAGGAGGAGGGCATCTCCACCGACGATTGCTCTGTGGTGACCAAGCTGATCGACCCCATCATCGACGAGATGGATCCCGTGGAGGACGCTTACTGCCTGATGGTCTCCGGCGCAGGGGGCTACCGCGATCTGGTATTGCCCATGCACTACGAATACGCCCTTGCCCACGCTTGCGACGTAGAGGTGCGCACCTTCACCGCCGTGGAGGGCAGAAAGCAGTTTGAAGGCAAGCTGATCTCCTACGACGAGGAGTTCGTCACCATCGGGGAGAACGGCGGCGAGATCCGCTTTGAGAAGAAGCAGATCGCCAAGATCACCGCTATCTGTTACACCGATATCGAAGAATAAAAAAACATCACATAAAGCTATTTTCAGAAAGGAAGTCAGTCAAAAATGAGAAAGAAGTCTGCTGCGGGCAAATCCATCGCAGAGGAAACCATCGTCAGCAAGGAGCTGTTTGAAGCCCTTGCCGCCCTGGAAAAGGAACGTGGCATTGCCCAGGACTATATGTTAGAGCGTGTAGAGGCCGCTCTGCTGTCCGCTTACCGCAAGGAGAACCGCGGTAACGAAAACGCTATCGTAAAGATCGACTCCGTCAAGCAGGAGGCACACATCTACAAGATCTACACCGTTGTGGAAGAGGTTCTTGACGACGGTATGGAGATCTCCCTGGAGGCGGCTCGCAAGATCAACGCCGCTTATCAGGTAGGCGACACCGTAGAGACCGAGGTCAAGACCAAGGCCTTCGGTAGAATTGCCGCTCAGGCGGCAAAGCAGGTGATCGTGCAGGGTATCCGCGAGGCGGAAAGAGGCATGATCATCAAGGAGTATGAGAACAAGAAGGAAGAGATCGTTTCCGCCGTGGTCATCCGCGTGGATCCCACCACCGGCAACGCAACTCTGGAGATCGGCAAGAACGAGATGGTTCTGTTCCGTCACGAGCAGATCCCCACGGAAAGCCTGCAGGTGGGCGACCGTCTGAAGGTGTTCGTCACCGAGATCAAGAAGGAGACCAGAGGCCCCTCCGTGGTGCTGTCCCGCGTGCATCCCGGTCTGGTACGCCGTTTGTTCGAGCTGGAGGTTCCCGAATTGAAGGACGGAACCATCGAGATCGTTTCCGTTGCCCGCGAGGCAGGCAGCAGAACCAAGATCGCTGTCCGCTCCAACGACGAGAAGGTAGATCCCATCGGTGCCTGCATCGGCCCCAAGGGTGCCAGAAAGAATTTGGTAACCGACGAGCTGTGCGGTGAGAAGATCGACATCATCCCTTACAGCGAGGTAACCGAGGAATTCATCTCCGCCGCGTTGGCTCCCGCCACCGTAGACGAGGTGATCAAGCTTCCCGAGTCCGACCGCGCATACCGCGCCATCGTTTCCGACGAGCAGCTCTCTCTTGCCATCGGTAAAGAGGGTCAGAACGCAAGACTTGCGGCAAAGCTTACCGGATTTAAGATCGACATCAAGAGCTACAAGACGCTCTCCGCACAGGAATAAAAGGCATGGCTGAACGGAAGATCCCTCTCCGCAAATGCTTAGGCTGCGGAGAGATGAAGGAAAAGAAGCAGCTGCTGCGGGTGGTTCGCTCCAAGGAGGGCGAGATCAGCGTGGACTTTCTGGGGAAGGCCCCGGGAAGAGGCGCCTATCTCTGTCTGAGCGTCGCCTGCTTTGACACGGCACGGAAGAGCCGCCGTCTGGAGCGTACCTTCTCTGCAAAGATCGAGGAAGAGATCTTCGATACCCTGCGGGAACGGATCGTCAGTCAGACGGAGAAGGACAACGGATGAGCCGCGTCCTGGGTGTCCTGGGGCTGGCACGGCGAGCCGGTGCCCTTGCCATCGGTACCAACTCCGTTTTGGAGGCGGTGCGGAAGGGCAAGGCGTATCTGGTGCTGATCGCCTCCGACGCCTCGGAAAATACCGCGAAGCAACTGCTTGACAAATCTGCTTTCTACAAGGTCCCCGCGGAAAGGCTTCCCTTTGGGATGCTGGAGCTGGGGCACGCAATCGGCAAGGATCACACCGTGGCCGTTGCGGTATTGCAGGAAGGGTTTGTGGTTTCCTACACCAAAGCCTGCACCACTTAGGAAAGAAAGGAACGGTTTTTACACATGGCAGAAACGAGTAAGAAATATAAAGTCGGCGAACTGGCCAAGGATTTCGGCCTGAAGAATAAGGACGTTATCGACCTGTTCACCAAGCACGGTCTTGCAGGAAAGACCCATACCTCCCCTCTGGAGGACAGCGAGGTCAGCATCTTTTTGGAGGCTCTGACCCAGCAAAATCAGATCGACATCACCGCTTACTTCAAGACCTTTGACGACAAGAAGAAGGCCAAGAAGGAAGAGGAGCGCAAGAAGGCCGAGGAGGCTCAGAAGGCAGCGGAGGAAGCACGCCGCAAGCAGAAGGAGGCCCAGGCCGCTCAGAAGAGAAAGGCCAACCCCAACGCACAGCAGCAGCCCCAGCAGCCTCAGAAGCAGCGCTCCAAGACCGAGGTTCGCGTGGTGGATACCCGCGGTACCGCAAACGTGGATCTGGGCAAGTACGACGAGAAGCTGTTGAGCTACGACTCCGGTGACAACACCCAGTCCGGCAAGCAGAAGATCAAAAAGAAGAATAAGTTCCAAGCGCCCGAGCAGAAGGGCGGCAAGGGCAAGCAGATGCAGGGCAAGCAGATGCAGAAGCCTCAGAACAAGCCCAAGCCGGTACAGCTGACCATCTCCGTCCCCGACGAGATCACCGTCAACGAGCTGGCTTCCCGCATGAAGCAGACCGTTGCCAACGTGGTAAAGAAGCTGATGAGCATGGGCGTGATGGCAGGCATCAACGACGTCATCGACTACGATACCGCTTACCTGCTGGCAGACGAAATGGGCATCATCGTGAAGAAGGAAGTGGTTCTCTCTCTGGAGGATCGCCTCATTGAGACC
>JAFYNA010000020.1 GCA_017549925.1 Clostridia bacterium
AAGAAGCTGATGAGCATGGGCGTGATGGCAGGCATCAACGACGTCATCGACTACGATACCGCTTACCTGCTGGCAGACGAAATGGGCATCATCGTGAAGAAGGAAGTGGTTCTCTCTCTGGAGGATCGCCTCATTGAGACCGCGGAGGATGCAGAGGAGACTTTGAAGCACCGCGCACCCGTCGTGGTGGTTATGGGTCACGTTGACCACGGTAAGACCTCTCTGCTGGACGCCATCCGCGATGCTCACGTTACCGCAGGAGAAGCCGGCGGTATTACCCAGCATATCGGTGCTTACAGCGTGCACGTGCACGATCAGGATATCACCTTCCTTGACACCCCCGGTCACGAGGCGTTTACCGCTATGCGTGCAAGAGGTGCCAACATGACCGACATCGCCATTCTGGTGGTGGCGGCAGACGACGGTATCATGCCCCAGACCGTGGAGGCAATCAACCACGCCAAGGCGGCCGGCACTCCCATCATCGTTGCCATCAACAAGATGGACCGTCCCGGTGCAAACCCCGACAAGATCATGACCGACCTTACCAACTATGAGCTGGTTCCCGAGGCTTGGGGCGGCGACACCATCTGTATGCCCATCTCCGCTTTGAAGCGTCAGGGTATCGACGAGCTTTTGGATATGGTTCTGCTCACCGCAGAAATGATGGAGCTGAAGGCCAACCCCGACCGTAAGGCACAGGGCGTTGTGGTAGAGGCTCGTTTGGATAAGGGCAAGGGTACCGTGGCTACCTTCCTGGTACAGAAGGGTACTCTCCGCACCGGCGACATCGTTATCGCAGGCACTGCCGTGGGCAGAGTCCGTGTGATGACCAACGACAAGGGCAGAACCGTCAAGGAGGCAGGCCCCTCCATCCCCGTAGAGATCACCGGTCTCTCCGAGGTGCCTAACGCAGGCGATCTGTTCTACGCCGTAAAGGACGAGAAGATGGCAAGAGACCTGGCAGAGGAGCGCAAGCAGACCGCAAAGAACGCTCACGCAGATGCTGTGAAGGTCAACCTGGACGATCTGTTCAGCCAGATCGGAAACGGCGTACAGGATCTGAACATCATCGTCAAGGCAGACGTACAGGGCTCCGCAGAAGCAGTGAAGCAGAGCTTGGAGAAGCTGTCCGGCGAGGAGGTTCGCGTTAAGGTCATCCACGCCGCAGTAGGCGGTATCACCGAGAGCGACGTTATGCTGGCATCCGCCTCCAACGCGTTGATCGTAGGCTTTAACATCCGTCCCGACCGTACCGCTATCGACGCGGCGGCAAGAGACAAGGTGGATATCCGCACCTACCGTATCATCTACGACTGCATCGAGGAGATCAAGGCTGCTATGAAGGGTATGCTGGCTCCCGAGTTCAAGGAGAACGTCATCGGTCACGCAGAGGTACGTCAGACCATCCACGTGCCCGGCGTTGGTACCATTGCAGGCTCCTATATCACCGACGGTAAGGTGGCAAGAAACGCACAGATCCGCGTTCTCCGCGACAGCGTTGTGATCTTTGAGGATCAGATCTCCTCTCTGAAGAGATTTAAGGACGACGCTAAGGAAGTGAACAGCGGCTACGAATGCGGTATCGGCCTTGAGAAGTTCAACGATATCAAGGTTGGCGACGTTCTGGAGGCCTTCGTCATGGAGGAAGTGGCTCGCTAATGGTTGCTAACAGACAAGACAGAGTCAACGACGCAGTAGCGGCGGAGCTGGCCGTGATCCTGCGGACGGTGAAGGATCCCCGCGTGTCCCGTGCTTTTATCAGCATCTCCGGGGCAAACGTAGCCAAGGATCTCTCCCAGGCAAAGATCTTTTACAGCGTATTCGGCCCTGATAAGGACGTGGAGGCGGGCATCGCCTCCGCTTCCGGGTACATCCGCTCGGAGCTGGCAAAGCGCTTGAACCTGCGGATCACCCCCAAGCTCACCTTTATCCGTGAGCATGGTGCGGAAAAAGCAATGGATATCGCCAAAATTCTAAAGGATTTTAACGATGAGCAACAGAATTCCGGAAAGTGAAGCCCTGCGCTTTTTAAAAGAGCGGGATAACTTCCTCATCTATACCCACAATTCCCCCGACGGAGATACCGTAGGCTCTGCCATGGCTTTGGTCATGGGTCTGCGCTCCATGGGGAAGCGTGCAACGGCTTGTAATCGGGAGGGCGTGCCGGAACGGCTTGCCTTCCTGCCTTACAGCGCCTATTTTACCCCTTGTCCCGAGGACGTCTCTGATTACACCTTGGTGAGCGTGGACGTGGCATCCCCCAAGATGCTTTCCCTCCCCGAGGCGGAATATACCTTTGCACTTTCCATCGATCACCACAAGGTGAACACCATCGGATGCGAGAGACTGTATCTTCGGGATGAATACATCGCCGCGGGAGAGATTATCTTTGAGCTGCTGAAAGGGCTTGGCGTGGCGTTGACGGCGGAGCTGGCTCTGCCCCTTTACACCGCCATCTGCTCCGACAGCGGCGGGTTCCGCTACCAGGCTACCCGTCCCGAGACCATGGGATACGCCGCAGAGCTGATGGCAACGGGCATTGATTTTGCCGGAGTGTGCCGTCTGCTGTTTGAGAGCAAATCTCCCTCCCAGATCGCCGCAGAAAAGCTGGGCTACCAAAAATTGGAGCTTCATTTCGGCGGTCGGTTCGCTTTGGTGGCCGTCACCGAGGAGGAATTGCGGGCCGCAGGCTCTTCCGAGGAGGACACCGAGGTGCTGAACCAGATCCCCCGCCAGATCGCAGGGGTGCAGATGTCCGCGGTGATCAAGCCCAAGGGCAATTTGGTAAAATGCTCCTTCCGTTCAAGCGAGGACATTGACGTAGCCGCCCTTTCCCAAACCCAAAACGGGGGCGGACACTATCACGCCGCAGGCTTCTCCAAGGAGAACGCCACCGTGGCAGAGGTGAGAGACTTGGTGCTTTCCATGGTGGAAGGGGTGCTGTTATGAGTGAGCTTTGCGGTATTATGATCGTGGATAAGCCTGTGGGGGTGACCTCTCAGGTGGTCATCGGCAGACTGCGCAAGGTTACGGGCATCCGCAGGATCGGACATTGCGGTACCTTGGATCCCTTGGCCAGCGGTGTTCTCCCCGTAATGATCGGCAACGCCACCAAGGCCTGTGAATATCTCATGGATCACGACAAGGTGTACGTAGCCTCCATCCGTTTGGGGCTGGAGACGGACACCCAGGACATCACCGGTGAGGTGACTTACCGTCACGAGGGAGCGCTCCCCTCCTTTGAGGCGTTTGCAGAGGCGGCAGGGACCTTTGTGGGAGAGATCCGGCAGGTGCCCCCCATGTATTCCGCCTTGAAGAAGGACGGGGTCAAGCTGGTAAACCTGGCAAGAGAAGGGGTCACCGTGGAGCGTGAGGCAAGAACTGTCACCATCCACAGCCTTGAGACCTATGAGAAGGACGGCGAGTTCTTTTTGAAGGTGCATTGCTCCCGCGGGACTTACATCCGCACCCTTTGCGCCGACATCGGCAAAAAGCTGGGCTGCGGCGGGTGCATGGCATCTCTGCGCCGTACCTCCGTGGGGCAGTTTGACGAAAAGGACAGCGTTCCCCTGGACGTTCTGCGGGAGTTCACCCCGGAGCAGGTGGAGGAAAAGCTGATCCCCGTCGAGACTTTGTTCGCCCACTATCCCGAGGCAAAATTGCCCGCCTTCTACGCCAAGCTTTACGCCCACGGCGAGAAGATCACCATCACCAAATTCAAGCTCCAAGGCAAGGTGGGAGACCGCTTCCGCGTCACCACCCCCGAGGGTCGTTTTACCGTGGGAGAGATCTCGGAGTATAACGGAAAATTGCAGTTGGGAGCAAAAATGTTCTTTTAACAAGGGAAAATGAAGAATTTTCCACAGTGTTACAAAAAATGACAGACCGTGTGTGGTACTATCAAGGTGCTACATACGGTTTTTTTGTGTCCCCACGGGGGCACCTCGGGAGGTACATCATGTTACAAACCAAAAAGAAGACCCAAAAGATCCATCTTCTTGCCGTGGAGGAGCTTGCCCCCAACGGAATGCAGCCCCGTAAAATGTTCTCCGAGGAGGGACTGCTGGCTTTGTCGGAAAGCATCAAGCTTCACGGCTTCTTACAGCCCATCACAGTGCGCAGAGCGGATCCTTCCCCCTTCCCCGAGGGAATTACAGCCCCCACCTTTGAGATCATTGCAGGGGAGCGTAGATGGCGTGCGGCAAAGCTTGCGGGGCTGGAAAAGGTTCCCTGCGTGATACGGGAGGCGGACAAGGAGGAATCCGCTTATCTCGCCTTGATTGAGAACATCCAGCGGAAGGATTTGGGGTTCTTTGAGGAAGCGGAGGCGTTGCGCAATCTGCTGTTGATGACGGACTACTCCCAAGGGGAGCTGGCGGAAAAGCTTTCCATTTCCCCCTCTGCCCTTTCCAACAAATTGCGGTTGCTTTCCCTCCCCGGCAACCAGCGGGAGATGATCTTAAAGGCGGGGCTGGGAGAACGGCACGCGCGGGCTTTTTTGAAAATTCGGGACGACGCCGCAAGGCAAAAAGCCATCCGCAAGGCGGCTGAGGAAGGGCTCACCGCCAAGGCAACGGAGGCTTTGGCAGACTCCGTGGCAGGGGCTGTCACCGCCTTCACAGAGGAGGAAAAAGAGGTGGAAAAAGCCCCGCCCAAGAAGCATCGGGTGTGCCTCATCAAGGATCTGCGGTTCTTCTTCAACACCCTGGAGCGTTCCCTTTCCCTGCTCACCGAGGCGGGATTTTTGGTGGAAAAACAGCAGTCGGAGGGCGAGGAAGCCTTTGAAATTTCCCTGCGCATCGGCAAGCAAAAGCAGGAGCCTCCCCGCTGAGCATCCCCTGTTTTTCCCCTGTTTTTTGGTGGATAAGTTGTGGGTAAATGTGTACAAGCCCCCAACTTGTCCACGGCGGGTTGAAAGGGTTATCCACAATTTTCAAATCATCAGAACATACGTTCTTTTGTAGAATAGAACACTTGTTCGAAGTGTGGTTGTTCCACCAAAAGCGACCAAAAACGGCCCCAAAAAAGTTATCCACCAAAAACATCCTCTACTACTACAACTACTACTTTCATGTACCTATTAAGAAAGGATTAAGGGTAGGGTACGCGCGCGCGCATCGCGACCGATGCAACAGACAGATACGCAGTATCGGTTGGTCGCTATACAAAACGCCACCTTTGCGGTGTCGTTTTGGAACCTTGGGTGCGAATTGTACGTGAGGGAGGGAGCGAATATGCGCGCAAAAAAATCCCCCACGGAATCACCGCAGGGGATCATAAAACATTCTTTTTTCTCTCGAAGCCTTACAGCGCGGCGAACTGCTCGCCCTCAAGCTTCAAAATGGCGCGACCGTTGGTACGCTCCGTCAAGGCCTTCTCCAAGGCGGGGTATTCTCCCTCCCGCATGGCGGCGGAAAGGCGCACGTCGTCGGCGTAAGCGGTGTCCAAGCGGATCATGGTGTAGTTCTCCAAAATGGGCTCGATCTTCTGCAGGTCGGAATAGTTCACCCGCAAGGAAAAGACCAAAAGCTTCTCCATGGTGGACTTCCCTGCCGCATCCAACGCCATTTTTGCCGCCTGGCTGTATGCCCGCACCAATCCCCCCGTGCCCAGCAGGATACCGCCGAAATAGCGGGTCACCACCACGGCAACGTCGGTAATCCCTTCCTTGCGAAGCACGTCCAGCACGGGAAGCCCCGCAGTGCCGTGGGGCTCGCCGTCATCGGAGAAGCGGGTGACGTTGTTCTCCCTGAGGAGATAGGCGTACACGTTGTGCTTGGCGTCGGCGTATTGCTTTTTCACGCTGTTTACGAAGGCGATGGCCTCCTCCTCGGTTTTCACCGGGGTGATGGAACCGATAAACTCGCTCTTGCGTTCAATAAAAGAAGCCACGGCGGCTTCTTTTACTGTGGTCCATCCTGCGCTCATTCTGCGAACTCCGCGTAGATAGCGCGGATGGCGTGTTCAAACTTATCCTCGTTGACACCCACGATGATGTTCAGCTCGGAGGAGCCCTGGTCGATCATGCGGATGTTGATGTCCTCCCGCGCCAAAGCGTTGAACACGCGACAAGCGGTACCGGGAGTGCCCGCCATTCCGCGGCCAACCACGGCAACCAGTGCCAATTTGTCCTCAATGCTCATAAAGTCGGGGTGGACGGCGGCCTCGATACGGCGCAAGATCTCCTGCTCTCTGCCTTCCAGATCTGCACCGGAAAGCACCACGCACATTGTGTCGATGCCGGAGGGAAGATGCTCAAAGGAGATGCCCATATCTGCGATCACCTGCAGAACCTTGAGACCGAAGCCGATCTCCTGGTTCATCATATCCTTCTCCAGGTGGATGAGCTTCAAGCCCTTCCGCCCTGCGATACCGGTGATCACGCCGCTGTGGGAACGTGCCGTGCCCTTGGGCACGATAAAGGTTCCGTCGTCGTCGGGTCTGTTGGTATTTTTGATGTTGATAGGAATGCCTGCCACCTTTACGGGGAAAATTGCGTCCTCATGAAGCACGGATGCGCCCATGTAGGAAAGCTCACGAAGCTCACGGTAGGTGATGACCTCAATGGGCTTGGGATCCTCCACGATACGGGGATCCACCATCAGGAAGCCGGAAACGTCCGTCCAGTTCTCGTAAAGATCTGCCTTTGCCGCGCGGGCAACGATGGCACCGGTGATATCGGAGCCGCCTCTGGAGAAGGTCTTCACCGCGCCGTTGGGCAAGCTGCCGTAGAACCCGGGGATCACCGCGTTCTTGCAACGGGAAAGACGGCGGGACATAACGCGGTTGGTCAGCTCGGCCTCAAAATTGCCGTCCTCGTCGAAGAAGATCACCTCTGCCGCATCGATAAAGGTAAAGCCCAGATAATATGCCATGATCACGCCGTTGAGGTATTCGCCACGGCTGGCAACGTAATCCAGGGTCGTGCCCTCGGTGAGCTGGTTGTGGATGGTCTCCAGCTCTGCGGTAAGATCCAGATCCAGACCCAAGCCGCGGATGATGCCCAGATAACGCTCTGCGATCTCACGGAAGGTCTCCTCAAAGGGCAGGCCTGCCGCAGACTCGTTGTACACCTTGATGAGAAGATCCGTCACCTTGGTGTCGGAAGAAAACCGCTTGCCGGGTGCGGAGGGCACCACAAAACGGCGGGATTCCTCCCCGCGGATGATGGCAACGGCCTTTAAGATCTGCTCTGCGGAAGCCAGGGAGCTGCCGCCGAATTTGACCACTTTATTCTGATAAACGTTTTTCATAAAAAACCGATACTCCCTTACACTGTAAGAATATCCAATAGACTGCCACATTGTACCATATTCCGTGAAAAAATGCAATACTCTATTTTCACAAAACCGCAATTTCGCTATGGTATATCCATGTGAAAAACAGAGAAGGGACTATTCTATGGGGTACTTCCGCCCGTTGATCATCAAGCAGGTGTCGTCCATCCAAAAAACGTGCAAGCGCTCCGCCTCTCCCCAGCCTCCGGAATAGATTCGACGGGGTGCTTTTTCCACCCGAAAGAGGAACAGATCCACTCCCTTCTCCACCACCTCCACGTAGGTTGCGCCGCCCAAAGCCCCTTGGTTGCTGTCGATGATCTGCGCGGAATAGCTCCCGTCGGGAGACACCACGGTCTTCACCACCGTATTTTGGCCAAGCTCTGTCATCAACAAGAAAAACAACCCCAAGGGAGAGAGCAAAAACGCCACCAAAAGAACGGCCATAAGCTTGCCGACCCATCCCCGCCCAAACCGAACGGCAAAATACACGCAGCTCCCCAAGGTGCAAAATGCACATACGGTGATAAGCATCCCCTCGCAAGACAGAAGACAGCCCACGGTATGGATCACAGCAAAAAGTGTGATCCAATCGGACAAAATGCGGATCAGCTTGGACTCCCCCGCATCTCTGCAAAACAGGCTCAGCAATACAAGCGCTGCGGACAGCACGGCGCACCCCGCGATCCAGGCGGGCAGAAAAGCGAGCTCAAAGCGATAGCCAAAGGGCCAAGCCAACAGCTTCCCTGCCGGGCGCAACCCCATCAACGCAACCAAAATACACAGCAAAACGGAAACAGCCTTTTTCATACAGATCCCCCGCCTTTTCTTTTCGTTTCACTCGTTGGATAACAAAAGCGGCAAAACGTTACAAGAAATTTGCGGGAGGGGGAAGGATCGTTCTTTCCCCCGGGAAAGGTACATCAGACTCGCCTTAGACCCCTCAACCTGCAAGCAGGTTTCGGTTTCTGCTGCTCATCGCTAACGCGATTCGACTGCAGAAACTTCGACTCCAAAGGCTTTTCTTTTTGCAGAGAAAAATCATAGCGCATACCACGCCTTTTTCGCTCAGGGTGACAGCTTGGATCGGGCTTTGCGGGCTCGATTTTAAAGCAAAGCACAAATAAAAAATCACTTGCGTTTTTGCAAGTGATTTTTCGCGGAGCGAAGAGCAAAGCTCTTCGGTTTGGCACCCACAGCGAGAATCGAACTCACAACTGCCCCTTAGGAGGGGGCTGTTATATCCATTTAACTATGCAGGCATGGCTCTATTTTACACCCGCGGGGCAAAATTGTCAAGGTGCAGGCTCACTTTTCCTCTCACAAAAACTTGCAATTCCCGTTTTCTTGTGGTATACTGCAAAAAAGACTATTTGGGGAGGATCGGTTATGCGCAGATTCCTTGCCGCTTTTCTTGCGGTTGCCGCGCTTGCCGTCGGCGGTATGACGAACGTTTTTGCAACGGAGACGTCGGTTTCCGTAAACTATGAGTTCTTGGGAGAGCGGGCGGAATGGCCCGGCTTTGCCAGAGGCAAGATTGTGGTGACCCCTGCTGAGGGAACTCCCGCAGAGGGGCATTATCTGGTATACTTCACCGACGAGAATGGTGTTTTGGCGGGCTACGATGAGCTTGCCACCGCCCCCGTTACCGGTCGAAAGGTGATCATTCCCGTGGAGGATGGGCTGATGATCCCCGTGGGTGCTACGGGGGTTGCGGTGTTCCAAAGCGAGACCCGCTTTGTGGACGAAGCCCCTGCCATCGGGGAGGCCATCGCGGTCTGCGAGATCCCCGCAGAAAAGCGTCTGACCGACTTGGGCGAGCTGCAATATTCTTTCGGCGCCCTTTCCGACACCCACATGAACTACCAGCCCTATGACAGAGGGGCTTTTGAAAAGCTGGCGTACGCTCTGGATTTCCTTGCCGACACAGGGATGGATTACCTTGTGATCACCGGAGATGCAACCGGTGACCGGGGAGAAAATCCCGATCTGGAGTGGCAGTACGAAAAGCATTTGGAGATCTTAAACGACTCCAAGTTCCCCGCAGACAAGGTTTACGAGGGCATCGGCAACCACGGCAACACCCCTGCGGATGCGGGTCTGCTGGATGTTTATCTGGGAGGAGAGGACGAGGATCACCCCTACGAGGGCTCCCCTTACTTCTCCGTTTTGAAGGAAGGCGGCGAGGGCAAGCGTAATTTGCTATTCATCTTCACCGCCCAGGAGCTTTCCGCCCCCGGGGAAAGTGCCAAGAAGGACAACTTCTCCAAGGAGCAGATGGATTGGATCGAAGGTCTGCTTACCGCCTACGGTGACACCGAGACGGATATCTTTATGAGCATCCACGCTCCTTTCTTGAACTTCGGTGCGGGAGACAGAAAGAACGGCGGCTACACCGCTTGCATCGATTTCAAGGAGGAATATCCCCAGAATATGCGTTTGAAGGGTCTGCTGGAGACCTACAAGAACGTGGTGGTAATGTCCGGTCATACCCACGTGAGCCTTTACGACAGAGAGAACTATTCCGACGAGTACGGCAGATTTGCCCGCACGGTGCATATCGGCTCTAACTGCCAGCCCTGCGGCTACGGCGGAACCGATACCTACACCCGCAGTACCGACGGCAGATATCCCGTTACCGTGGAGTACGGCAGCGAAGGATACACCGTGGAGGTTTACGAGAAGTACATCGTGTTCACCGGGTACAATTTCTCCACCGGCAAGAAGATCCCCGCAGCGTGTCTGTTGATGCCCACGGACATCAATGCGCCTTTGGAAGTAGAGACCTCCGAAGAAGAGGAAAGCAGTGAAGAGCCCTCCGCAGACACTTCCTTGCCCGAACCCGCTGACAAAGCCTCCTTCCCTTGGGGTTGGGTGGCAGGCGGTGCCGTGGCAGTGGGTGCTGTCGTAGGCGTAGCGGTTGCCTTGAAGAAGAAAAAGAAATAAGCCACAGTAAGCCTTCCCCGGGGTTCCCCGAGGAAGGCTTTTTTATCATCGCGATGCTTTGTATAGGGCGAAAACTGCACGCAGAAGATGAATACGTCCCACCAAAGGCTCCAAAACGGCGCCGCAGAGGCGACGTTTTGTATAGGGCGGAACCTACATTTGGCATATCGATACGGCCTTGCGCCCGAGGGGCTTGACAAATCCGAACAAATGTGCTATACTACCATCACGAACGAATGTTCGGCAAACAAAAAACAGAAAGGACGTGCAAAAATGTCGATCAAAATCATGCTTGACGCGGGGCATCACGGGAACTACAACCGCTCCCCCGTGCTGGAAAGCTATTACGAAAGTCACGCCATGTGGAAGCTCCATTTGTTCCTCAAGGAAGAGCTGGAGTCCTATGGCTTTACGGTGCTCACCACCCGAGAAGACATGGAGAAGGATCTCCCGGTTTTGGATCGGGGCATGGCGGCCAAGGGGTGCGACGTGTTCCTCTCCCTCCACTCCAACGCCTGCGACACGGAATCGGTGGACAGAGTGGAGATCTACATCCCCTCGGTGGGAAAGGAAAAGGACGACAGAGGCCTTCTGCTGGGGAAAGCCCTTGCCATGGCGGCGGCAAGCTGTATGGGGGTGCAGACCCACGCGGTAAAGACAAAAGAGAGCAAGGTGTACCCCAACACCGAGTATTACGGGGTAATGCGGGGTGCTTGCAAGGTGGGAGTGCCCTTGTATTTCATTTTGGAGCATTCCTTCCACACCAATCTCCGCGCCGCCAAGTGGCTCTCCGTGGAGGAGAACCTCCGCAAGCTGGCAAAGGAGGAGGCTTTGGTTTTTTATCGTTTCTTTACGATCTGCCCTAAGGGGGATCTCACCGGAGACGGCAAGGCGGACGATGAAGACCTTGCCCTGCTGAAAAAGGCGATCCTGCAAAAGGAAGAGCTGACCAAAGAGCAAAAAGAAACCGCCGACATGAATGACGACGGTTTGGCCAACGGATTGGATTATTTGATCCTCAAAGCCCTCTTGGAGGATTAAGCAAACACCTTCTCGGCGGTGATATGGAAGATCATCTCCTTTTCCTCTTCGGTGAGGGGCAGGGCGTTGATCTGCTCGAAGGCGAAGTTGGGGTTCCAAAGGGGGTAATCGGAGCCGAACATCACCTTCTCCACGCCGTGGAGGCGGATCAGCTCTGCCAGGGCGGGAGCGGACATTCCCAAAAGCGCCTCGCTGGTATCGGTATACACGGGGGTGCCGATGAGGTACTTGCGGGCATCCTCCCACACGTGGTAGCCGCACATATGGGCGGCAATGATGGTGAGGTCGGGAATGGTCTCCAAAATACGGCGCACACGCTTGGGGGTGGAGAAATCCGTGTTGGGATCCCCCACGTGGAAGATGATGGGCTTGCCCTTGGAGGCGATGTAGCGGTAAACCTCCATGGGGATCTCATCGTCCACGAAAAATCTCTGGAAATCCGAGTGGATCTTCACACCCTTGGCACCAAGGTCAAAGCAACGCTCCAGCTCTGCCACGGAGGCCTCCACGCCCATGGCGGGGTGGAAGGAGCAAAGAGGGATGTATCTGGCGGGGTCGGAGGCGGCAACCTCCAGCATATAGTCGTCCCCTACGGTGGGCTTGGCGGGGTTTAAGGTGGCGGAGGAGATGACGAACTTCATCTCCGGGTGGTTGCTTGCGCCTGCCAGCAGACCCTCCACGGTACCGTCGCCCTGACGGGGGATGCTGTAATAGTTGGTGATGTTGTCCGCCGCACGCAGAGCAACCTTCTCGGGGAATACGTGAACGTGAGTATCGATGATGGTCATAGGGATGTTCTCCATGTAAAAACAAAACGGGAATCGACAGAGCAATTCCCGTGGTTGTTATAAATGCGCGGTTGGTTCTGTAGGATTATTCGTCGTCCTCTTCGTCTTCGTCGCACTCTTCGCAAACGACGTTGAGCATCTTACCGCAAGCGGGGCATTCCAGCTGCTCGCAGTCCTCCAGCTCCTCTTCCTCGATGCAGATCTCCTCGCCGCAAGCGGGGCACTCCAGCTCAACGATGTCATCTTCGTCGCAGCAGCAGTCGCAATCGCAATCGCAATCGCAGTCGCAATCGTCCAGACCATAAACCTCGGTCTCAACCTCAGCCAGGTCGGTATCCAGCTCGTCGATGTAATCGCGCATAGCGGCGGTCTCATCCTCCAAGTCGGAAACTGCAAGAGAGATATCCTCCAGCAGGTCGGCGATAGCGGCAAACAGCTTGCCCTCATCGGAGGACTCGCTCATCTTCATGCCTGCCATCAAGCCCTTCAGGTAAGCAGCCTTTTCAGAGATAGTCATGATTATTTCACCCTTTCAAGATATTCGCCGGTACGGGTATCGATACGGATCATTTCGCCCTCGTTGATAAACATGGGAACCTTGACCTCTGCACCGGTCTCAACCTTAGCGTTCTTGGTTACGTTGGTAGCAGTGTTACCCTTAACGCCGGGCTCTGCCTCAACGATCTTCAGCTCAACGAACATGGGGGGCTCTACGGAGAACACGTTGCCCTTGTAGGAAAGGAGCTTACACATAGCCTCTTCCTTCACGAACTTGAAGGAGTCGGGAAGCTTATCCTCCTCAACGGGAACCATGTCGTAGGTCTCCATATCCAGGAAGTAGTACAGACCGCTGTCGTTGTAGCTGTACTGCATTTCCTTACGCTCAACGGTTGCGGTGGGGAACTTTGCGGTGGGGTTGAAAGAGGTCTCGATCACAGCACCGGAGATAACGTTTCTGTACTTGGTACGAACGAACGCCGCGCCCTTACCGGGCTTTACGTGCTGGAACTCGATGACCTGCATGACCTGACCGTCCATCTCGAAGGTCAGACCGTTTCTGAAATCACCTGCTAAAATCATTGGTTTATCCTCCTTAAATTTCTCCTCTGCCTCAAAGGCAGAAAAGAAGTCATATTATTTCTGCGTACCATTCTATTACATTTTTCCTCGTTTGTCAAGAGGAAAATGTAAATTAAAGCTCTAACAAGGATTTTTCGCTGGTGGTAAGATCCTCACAGCCGTTTTCGGTGACCAAAACCAGGTCCTCGATGCGAACGCCGTACTTGCCCTCCAGGTAGATACCCGGCTCCACGGTCTGGAACTGGTTGACGCAGAAGGGGATCTCGCTGCGGAAGTTGGAGTTGGGTGCTTCGTGGATCTCCAGGCCCAGGGAGTGTCCCGTGCCGTGACCGAAGTTGGCACCGTAGCCTGCGGCTTTGATGATGTCTCTGGCGGCGGCATCCACCTCTTTGCCGGTGGCACCGGGCTTCATGGCGGCGATAGCGGCCTTCTGGGCGGTGAGCACGGTGTTGTAGATCAGCTTCATCTCCTCGTCCGCCTTGCCCAGCACCACGGTACGGGTCATGTCGGAGCAATAGCCGTTGTATCTTGCGCCGTAGTCCATGGTCAGGAAGGAATTCTCGGTAAGCACCACCTTGCCGGGCACGCCGTGGGGCAGGGAGCTTTTCTTGCCGGAAACGGCAATGGTCTCGAAGGCCAAGCCGTCGGCACCGTTTTTACGCATAAAGTATTCCAGCTCTGCCGCAACCTCCAGCTCGGTAAGACCCGGGCGCAGGAAGGAGCAAATGTGGGTAAACGCCGCGTCGGTGATGGCCTGAGCGGCACGGATATTTTCGATCTCTCTGGGGGTCTTGATGCGGCGAAGCTCATCGCACAGCGCGGGCTCGTTCACCAGCTCCACACCCTCCAAGGCTTCCTCCAGCTTGCGAAGCTGGGCAACGGTGGTTCTGCCGCCGTCGAAGGCAATTTTCTTCATGCCCTTTTCCTTAGCGTACGCCGCCATATCGCCGTACAGCTTGGCGAACAGGGTGGGGCGCACGTCGGGTGCGACGCCGGTTCTTGCCGCCTCGATGTAGCGGGAATCGGTGAGCAGGAGGGTCTCCTCCGCTCCTACCATCACAGCACCGTCGGTAAAGGCAAAGCCGGATGCCCAGTGCTGGGATACCTCGTCCAAGAGGATGGCGCCGTCAAGCCCCTTTGCCTGCAGTTTTTCAAACAATTTTCTTCCGTTTTCCATGGGTAACACTCCTTTTTTTGGATAAAAGTTCGAGGGGGGACACCTTACAGCGACTTAACCATTGCGGTCAGGATCTCCCCGTAGGTAACAAAATAATAGATCAGAATGCCGGTGTGCAGGGCGATGCCGCCGCCTCCGCACAAGCGCAAGGGCAAACGATCGCTCACCAAGGTGGAGCCCAAGGCCAAAACAACACCCGAAGCGGCCAAGAAAAGCATGATAAACAAAGAGCCCGCCGTTGCGATGATTTTGGCCAGAGTCATGCCCATGGCGTCCAAAGGCCCCTCCACCTCCACGTTCAAGTTGTCAAGCTCGGTGAGATCGCTTTGCACCACAAAAAAGGCAACGGCGAAGATCACGGACAGCACCAAAAGGATGATGGAGATCCCCATGCGGATCTTTTGGTTGGTCGTCATAAAAATTTCTCCTTTTAAAAGCTTATACGGTTCCTTCCGGCAGGATGATGTTCATAGACACCAGCACCACCAAAAAGAAGAACAACAGCACCAGCTGGAACACAAGCAGCCCTCTGGCGGCTTTACGAAGCTTCCCCTCCCCCAAGAAGGCGGAAACGAAGGCAAAGGCCGCGCCCATGCACAAAGTCCCGAAGGTGGTAAAGGCAGAGGCCAAGAACAGCAAGAAGTTCTTGGCGGCTTCCGCAAAGGATAAGGCTTCCTCTGCCGTGGAGATCAAAAAGGTGGCAAAGGAGTAGCCGAACAAGCCAAGCAACAGCACGGACAGCACGATACAGACGAGGGAAATGATCTTTTTGACTTTGCACTTCATAAACGTTTCCTTTCGCGAACAAAAGATGGAAATACCGCAGACTTTTTCGCCGACGATTGCCACCGCATATAGAGCGGAACCAATACATGTCGCCGAAGCCTCCCTGTGTCGTCTCCCTGAGCGGAGCGGGCGTGAGATGCCCCTGTACCTTAAACAGCAGTAAGCAAAACCGAGACCTGCTTGCAGGTTGAGGGGCACTGTCACCCTGAGCGAACACGAAGTGTGAGTCGAACTTTTTGTAGTCGAGGCGCTTGCGCCGAGCATCAAAAAGCGCCGAAGGCGGGGTCTCCTACGAGTCTGATGTACCCCTTCGCGGGAGAAGTTACATCCTTCAAAAAACAGTTCTTTTGTTCCAAAAAGGAACATCAGGCTCCAACCAGATCCCGCCTTCGGCGGTTTCCTCCGCTCAGCTACGCTTCGACTACGGAAACTTCGACGCGCCGCATACGCGGCTTGCTCAGGATGACAGGTAGCCAAAGCAGTCCCAAAACAGCAAAACCGTTTTTTTGTCTCTCTCTGACTTTTCTTCCTCAAATCTCCAGCTTGGTATAGCTTACCCCTAACGTCTTCAAGGTATCCTCTTCTCTGGCGGTACAGCAGAAGAGGAAGAGCTGATGCTTCTGCCCTGCGGCGGCGAGAACCTTCATCATGGAGGTCAAGCGCTCGTCGTCCAGACGTCCGAAGGCATCGTCCAAGATCAAGGGCATCCCCGCCCCTGCGAAGAACAGCTCCGTCAAGGCAAGGCGCAGGGAAAGATACACGCTGTCCTTAGCCCCTGCGGAAAGGTAATCACAATCGCGGGAGACCCCGTTTTCGTCCCGCAATTCCATGGAAAGGCGGGTATCCACGGAGAGGGAACGGTATTTTCCTCCCGTGGCGGCGGCAAAATAGGCTTCCGCCATTTCTCCCACTCTGGGGGAGACCAAGCTCTTCATCAGATCGGAGGCTTCCTCAATGCCGGCTCTTGCCGCCTCGTAGGCGGTATAACGGAGACGTGCCTCCTCAAGCTGCTGCTTTACCGCATCCCGCTTGCCGATCAGCACACCGGGATCGGTGCCTCTGCCCTCAATGACGGCGATGCTCCGACGGGTGGCGGAAAGGCGATCCCCCATCATGCGGGACTGCTCCTCTAAGAAGCGCAGCTCCCTCTCCACCGCGGCGCGGTCTCTGGCAGGGATCTTGGCATCCTTGGCCAGCTCCTCCAAGGCAGGGAGGTCTACCCCCTCCATGGCGATCTCCGCCCCTCTTTTTGCGGTTTGGAAGGCGGTAAGGCATTTTTCCGTTTCATAGCAGGCGCACTCCAAGGCAGAAAGATCCTCGGCGGTGCAGTTGCCAAAGGTTTGCCCCACGGTCTTCAAGGCGGTCTTCAGGCGAGATTCCGCCTCCTGCCGTTCCGCCTCTGCGGAGGCAATCCGCAGTTCCCGTTCTTTTGCCAAAGCCTCCCGCTTCGCCTCTGCGGCGGCGGTTCTTTGGGTGTAGGCATCCAAAGCGGCCTTGCTTTTCCCTGCGGAGAGGAAGTGGCGGATCAAGCAGGCGAGCCCCACGGCCGCCAAGGCGATGCCCACGGCCAGAAAGACAAAGCACAGCCCGATTCCTGCCGCCAAGGCAAGAAGCCCCGACACAAGCAGGAGATGCCCGCCTGCGGGAGGGGGTGCCTCTTTCTCGTTCTCTTCCTCAAAAGGAACGTCTTCCACGGCGCGCAGTCTTTTCACGGCGGCATCGTAACCCCGCAGAGCCTCTGCGGCAACACGCACGTCTGCTGCCCGTACCTCGCCGGAGAGAGACTTGGCTTCCAAATAGTCTTCCCCTGCCTTTTCCGCCTCCTTTTGCAGGTTGCGGAGGTTCTTCAGCTTCAAAGCGGCATCGTAGCGGCGAAGGTTTTCCAATTCCTCCCCCGTCTCCGCCGTACGTTTTTTATTGGCTTCCAGCAATTTCTGCTGTTTTTCTTCCTCTTCACGCAGAGCGCTCAGCTCTTTTCGCTCTTCCCATGCATCGGAGAGGGCGGATTCCAGCCCTGCCAGCTCACGCTCCAAGGCGGGGATCTTACCGTTGCCGGCTCTTCCCTTCAGCTCGTTCTTGGCCTTGGTCAGACGATCCACGGCTTTCTTGGAGCTTAACTGCTCCTCGGAGGAGACCGCTACGTTCTGCAGCTGCTCCGCCAGCACCCCGTCCTTGATCTGGGGGGCGGTCAACTGCTTGAAGAACACCGTGCGAGAGAACACCTCCTCGGAAACCCCGAAGAGATACTCCCCGGGCACCTCCCCTGCGGGAAGGGTCTTGCCCGTGGCAACCTCGGTGAGGGTACAGCTTTCCTTGGTGCCTCCTGCAGAGCGCACCACGCGGTACAGCTTCTCCCCCGCCCAAAGGGTCACACTGCCCTCGGCTACGGAATTGTCCCAAGGGGTGTACAGCTTTTTATCGTTTTCCGCAAGCTCCTTTTTTCTGCCGTCGGTGAAGCCGTAAAGCACGAACTTCAAGAAGGCGGCCAGGGTGCTTTTTCCGCTTTCGTTGGGAGCGGTCAGAACGTTGATGCCCTTCCCCGGCTCTAAAACCAGATTTTTCAGCTTGCCGAAGGAGATGATCTCCATGCGGGTAATTCTCAGATCCTGCATCTTCCTCACTCCTCTCCCATAAATTCCGCCACGTTGCGGTCATCCAATGCCAAAAGGCCGTATTTCAACGCCTCGGGAGGGATCTCCCCTTTTTCGATCTTTTCCGACATCAAGCGGTAAAAAACGCCCTTTAAGGTGTTGCTTGCCTCCAGCTCCGTAAACTTGGGAGTAGGCAGGGTGCGATCCTTGATCTCCACCGATGCGGGGTATTCCGCCCCGCGGGAGATCTCCTCGGGCTGGATCAAAAGACCCTCCGGCACTTCTCCCGTCAAGATCATGCGAAGCACCGTCTCCCTGCCGTAGGGAATGGCGGTCTTTTTCAGCTTTGCCACCGCTGCCCTGCGGGAACGCCCGGTAGCGTCCACGGTGACCACCTCGTTGCGGGGGGTGGAGCTGGG
>JAFYNA010000167.1 GCA_017549925.1 Clostridia bacterium
CCGTTTTTGATGCACTTGGCCGCCTCGAAGGCAGTGACCATGGAGTGATCCATATTGTTGTAGCGGTGCTGACCGTTTCTGCCTACGCAGAACAGGTTATCGTAGGTGTTGAGGTAATCCTTCACCTTGTCGAACTGATAGTAAGAGCCGAAGTAAGCGGGGTACGCCTTCTTCACTCGGACACGGTTGGCATCCAGCACATCGGACTCGTTGATGACACCGATGTGAGCAAGCTCCTTCTTGGCAAAGTCGATGAAGGCCTCGTCGCTCATTTCCCACATCTCGTCGCCCTCGTTGCAGAAATACTCAAGGCCGATCCAAACGGTGTCCTCGGGCTTCTCCACCATGTAGGGAGACCAGTTGTTAAAGATCTGCAGTCTGCCCAGCTTTACGTCGCGCTCCTGGATGTAGATCCAGCAGTCGGGAACGATGTTGGAGAGAGTCTTCATCTTGGTCTGGTTTTGGATCTGCAGCTTGTTCACCAGCAGACCTACGGTGATGAAATCACGGTAAGGCAGGGTGGTTGCCACGTCGTAAACCTCTGCGGGAACCTTCTCCTTGCCCATGCCCTCCACCAGATCCTTGATGGGCATGGAGGAGATGAAGTAATCGCCCTCCACCAGGGAGCCGTCCGCCAGGGTAACGGAATCCACCTTGCCGTCCCCAAGGTTGATGCCCTTGACGGCGCTGTTCATGCGGATCTCGCCGCCCAGAGAGATGATCTCCTCAGCCAAGGTCTCCCAAAGCTGACCGGGACCCTTCTTGGGGTAAACGAACTGCTCGATAAGAGAGGTCTCCACCTTGCCGCCCTTCTTCTTGAAGGGGCCGGTAACGGCGTTGGCAAGTGCCTTCCAAAGGGAAAGACCCTTAACGCGCTGTGCGCCCCAATCGGCGGAAAGGTGCTTGGGGTTCACGCCCCAGAGCTTCTCGGTATAATCCTCAAAGAACATCTCGTAGAGAGGCTTGCCAAAACGGTTGATATAGAAGTTTGCCAAGCTGTCCTCGGGCTTCTTGTGGACGCAGGACCACATATAGCCGAAGCCCGCCTTCATGGTGTTCTTAAAGCCCATGTTCTTTAAGGTCTCACCGCTTAAGGAAATGGGGTACTTGAAGAACTTCTTCAGGAAGTAAATGCGGGAAACGCGGTCGCGCACCAGCATGACCTTGTCCACTTCCTCGGGGTCGGGACCGTCTGCGGTGAGAGGCTTCTCTCTGCCCAGCACCTTATCGTCATAGGCAGGAGCACCCTGAGTGGGCAGAATGTGCGCCCAAAGCTCGTTTACGTCCTTATCCTTGGAGAAGAAGCGGTGGCCGCCGATGTCCATACGGTTGCCGTTGTAGCTCACCGTGCGGGAAATACCGCCGATGGCATCGGTCTCTTCCAGAATGATGGGCTTTACGTCGGTCTCGGTAAGCAGTTTGTACGCGGCCGTAAGACCCGCGGGGCCTGCGCCGATGATGATGGCTGTTTTAGACATAATACACCTCGTTTATTTTCTGTTGGCAAAAAATTTACGGCCAACGTAGTTCCAGCCCGTTACGGGGATGGCAATGGAAATCTTGTAGATCAGCTCGTTGATGTCTCCCCCGCCGAACAAGCCGATGCAGGCTTGGTTGAGGCCGATGCTGAGAATCAAGCCGATGATCCCCACCACGGTGAACTCCCAGAAGGCCTTGGCCGTGCGGCTGTTCTTCTTCTGCTCCTCGGAGGTGAATACCAGGTACATGGACATAAAGTTATTGATCAGCAGTCCCACGATAAAGCCCATGGTCACCGAGATCATGTTGGTCACGTCCATGCCCATCCACTCCCCAAGGTCGGGAAGCAAAAACATATTGAACAGGTTAAACACCAAAATATTGTCAAAGACGAATGCCGTTCCTCCGGCAAACAAATAGCGGATGATCTCCATCCCCCAAAGCTTTTTGATCAGCGAAATCATTGTTCGTTTCCTTTAATACGCAAGTATACCCATAGTTACCGACAGTATACTCTAAATTTTACCCTAAGTCAAGTATTTTTTGTAAAAGAAGTGTTACGGGGGCAACATCCGCCTGCGGACTTCCTATCAGCCTATGGGCTGATGGTCCAATCGATGGCACGGTCCCCTAAGAAGGCGTTGCACTTGGAGAAATGTCCGCACCCCAAAAAGCCCCGGGAGGCGGAAAGGGGGCTGGGATGCACCGTCTCCAGCACCAGATGGCGGGGATTGGTGATCAGCTCCTTCTTGGCGCGGGCGTAGTTTCCCCACAAAAAGAACACGATGGGCTCTTCCTTTTCGTTGAGCAAGCTGATAGCCCTATCGGTGAATTTCTCCCAGCCCTTGCCTCGGTGGGAGCCTGCCATCCCCTCTCTGACGGTGAGGACGCTGTTGAGGAGCAATACCCCTTGCTGTGCCCATTCCGTCAAGTCCCCGTGGGGCGGCGGCACAAAGCCCAGATCGCGGGAAAGCTCTTTATATATATTCTGCAAGGAGGGAGGGATCTGCACGCCCTTCCGCACGGAAAAGCACATTCCGTGGGCTTGCCCCACCTCGTGGTAGGGATCCTGCCCCAGGATCACCGCCTTGACGTTCTCATATCCCGTCATACGGAAGGCAGAGAAAAGATCCTCCATGGGCGGGAAGATGCGGTGTCCGCTGTGGAGGTATTCCCCTTTTAAGAATCCCCGCAGGGCTTGGTAATAGGGCTTGTCGTATTCGGGCGCCAGCAAGGCATCCCAGCCGTTATCAAATTTGAACATAGTCTTCACCTCGTTGTGTTATAGAGAGTATAGCATATTTTTTCCTTTTTCGCAAGAGGGAAAATGGAGGAGAACGGGCCGGTGCTTTTTGGGGCTCCCCATGGCCAAACACCCTTGACAAATGTGTTTTTTTCTTGTAAAATAAAGGCAAAGAAAAACAAACATACGGAGAAGCTATATGATCTGTTTTGATAAGGATACTTTACAATTCCAACTGAATACCAAGAGCTTCAGCTACGTGATGCAGGTGCGTGACGGATTCTTGCTCCATCTGTATTGGGGCAAGAAGCTTTCTGCGGGAGATCACTCTTATTTCTTCCGCGAGCAGGGCAGAGCCGCCTTCTCTCCCCGTTTGGAGAACTGCCGGGGCTTTATTCTGGACGACGTTCCCCTGGAATATCCCTGCTGGGGCAGAGGCGACCTGCGCACCCCCGCCTTGGAGATCGAGAACTCCGACGGCAGCAACATCGTAGACCTGCGCTTTATCGGATACGAGGTTCTCGCCGGCAAGCCCGGCATCCCCGGTCTGCCCGCGGTTTACGTGGAAAACGAGGGTGAATGCGAGACCTTGGTGATTCGTTTGCAGGATGCTTACAGCAAGGTAACCACCGAGCTTTACTACTGCGTCATGGCAGAGTACGATATTCTCACCCGCTATGCCCGCATCATCAATGAGGGCGAGGGCAGTGTGCAGATCCGCCGCGCCATGTCCGCAAGCTTTGATTTTGACAAAACGGAGTTTGACATCATCTCCAACTACGGCACCCACTGCAGAGAACGTCAGATCGAGCGTCACCCGCTCAAGCACGGCAGATTTATTCTGTCCAGCCGCAGAGGTGCTTCCTCCCACGTACACAACCCCTTTATGATTTTGACCTCCCCCGAGACCTCCGAAACAGCCGGCGACGTATTTGCCACCGTTTTGGTATATTCCGGCAACTTTGTGGCAGAGGCAGCTCCCGGGCAGTTTGATTCCACCCGCGCCATGATCGGTCTCAACCCCGAGGAATTCTCTTGGAAGCTGAACCCCGGCGAGGATTTCTACACCCCCGAGGCGGTGCAGACCTACTCCGAAAGCGGCTTGGAGACCATGTCTCACAATTTCCACCGCTTGTTCCGCACCCGTTTAGCAAGAGGCACGTACCGCGACGTACGCCGTCCCGTTCTGCTGAACAGCTGGGAGGCCTGCTACTTCGGCTTTGACGAAGAGAGACTGAAGAAGATCGGCAGCTGCTGCGGCGATCTGGGCATCGAGCTGCTGGTCATCGACGACGGCTGGTTCGGCAAGCGTGACAGCGACAACTGCTCTCTGGGCGACTGGGTTGTGGACAAGAGAAAGCTGCCGAACGGCATTGAGGGCATTTACAACCATTTGAAGCCCTTGGGTATTGACCTGGGCATTTGGTTTGAGCCGGAGATGGTCTCCCCCGACAGTGATCTTTACCGCAACCATCCCGATTGGTGCTTGCACATTGGAGACAGACCCCGCAGTGAGGGCAGAAACCAGCTGATCCTTGACCTTTCCAGAAAAGAGGTCTGCGACTATCTGTATGATTCCATCGCCGCTGTTCTGAACACCGGCATGATCGCTTACGTGAAGTGGGATTTCAACCGCAACATGACCGAGGTGGGCAACCCCAATATTCCCGCCGATCAGAAGAGAGAGATCACCCACCGCTACTACTTGGGTCTTTACAGCCTGCTGGAGCGTTTGGTGACCGACTTCCCCAAGGTGCTGTTTGAATCCTGCTCCGGCGGCGGCGGACGCTTTGACGCAGGTCTGCTGTACTATATGCCCCAGGTTTGGACAAGCGATAACTCCGATGCTATCGAGAGATTGCGCATCCAGTACGGCACCTCCCTGGTATATCCCCTGTCTGCTATGAGTGCCCACGTTTCCGCTTCCCCCAACCATCAGACCCTGCACGTCACCTCCTTCGACACCCGCTTCAACGTAGCACTTACCGGCTCCTTCGGCTACGAATTGGATCCCACTCAGCTTTCCGAGGAAGAAAAGCAGCTGGTGCTTTCCACCGGCAACACCTTTAAATCCTACGGCGAGGCTGTGGCAAAGGGTACCTACTACCGCCTGCGGGATCCCCACGCGGGAGATCACGCCGCATGGTGCGTGGTTTCCGAGGATCAGTCTCTGTGCATCGCCACCTTCGTGCTGACCCACGTGCGCCTTTACGGCCGTAACGAGCGGCTCTGCCTGCGCGGCTTGAAGCCCGATGCCGTCTACGTTGAGAAGAGCTCCGGCGTAGAGTACAGAGGCGACCAGCTGATGAACTTCGGCTTGCACGTGCCGCTGACCCTTGAATTCAGCAGTCTGCAGTGGATTTTGGAAGAAAAAGCGTAATTTTTTCGAAAAACTCTTGAAAAATTTTGTTTTTCGTGATATGATGTGAGTAACAAAAAATTTACATAAGGAGTATTCATCATGGCATTTCTCAAGAAATTCTGGCCTTATTCCTTCACCGTAGAGAAGAAGAACGTTGTTTCTCTGGTTGTGAACATCATCGTTCAGCTGATCGCTGCTGTTGTTGCAGGTCTGCTGATCTGGGTTGCCGGCATGATCACCGGTTGGATCCCCGTTCTGGGTTGGATCATCGGTATCCTGTTGGGTGCGGTAGGTACCATCGTTGACCTGTACTGCCTCATCGGTATCGTGGTTTCCGTTCTGAACTTCTGCGATGTTCTGAAGGACTAATTGATTCGATAAAAAACGCAACCGATTACGGTTGCGTTTTTTTGGTGCAAAGAGAAGCAGCGGGATGTCTTACGCCCGTTGGGCTAAAGCCATCCCCTACAAAAACGCGTGGGAAATGGTGCACATAGGTGTATGCAGGAATTCCCGCATCTCTCCCCGCAGAAAAAGACCCCTTCTCGCGAAGAGGTCTTTTTTGTGATACCTTAATAGTTTTCTGCTTTCTTCTGGAAGTAAGCCTTGGGGTGTGCGCAAACGGGGCAAAGCTCGGGAGCGGCCTTACCTACGTGTACGTGGCCGCAGTTGGTGCAGAGCCATACGCAAACGTCCTCGGAAACGAAGATCTTCTCGGTCTGGAGCTTCTCAAGAACTGCTCTGTAACGAGCCTCATGCTCCTTCTCGATGGCGCCTACCATGTCGAACAGCAGAGCGATCTGGGTGAAGCCCTCCTCGCGGGCATCCTTTGCGAAGCCTGCGTACATATCGGTCCACTCATAGTTCTCGCCTGCAGCAGCGTCTGCCAGGTTGGTAGCGGTATCGGGAATGCCGCCGTCGTGCAACAGCTTGAACCAGATCTTTGCGTGCTCCTTCTCGTTCTTTGCGGTCTCGGTGAAGATGTCTGCCAGAAGGGTATAGCCTTCCTTCTTAGCTACACTTGCATAGTAATCGTATTTGTTGCGCGCCTGGGATTCGCCTGCAAAAGCCGCAAGCAGGTTCAGTTCGGTTTTGGTGCCCTTCAGTTCCATAGATGGTAGTCTCCTTTGAATGTTAAGATTTATTGTACTCTTATTTTTTTCTGTTTGGCGTTGCAGACGGGGCAAAGCCCGCGGATATTCAGCTGGTAATCGTTGACGGCGATCTCACCCTTGTTCTCCAAAAGCTCCTTCAGCCCTCCAAAGGTGATGTCCACCAGCTTACCGCATCCGTCGCAATGGAGATGCTCGTGAGGGATCATGTTACGGTCGTAACGGTCGGGGCCGTAATCGGTGATGATCTGACGGATCTCCTGATCCTCCACCATCAGCCGCAGGTTGCGGTACACCGTACCCAAGGCGATGGAGGGCATCTCTGCCTTCGCGTAGCTGAAGATCTCGTCCGCAGACAGATGTCCCTCGGTATTCATTATGATCTTATAGATCAGCTGTCTCTGTCTGGTCATCCCGGCCTCCCGTTTAGGAATAATTCTTATTTCTAAACTTAATATACCATACTTTTTTCGGTTTGTCAAGATATTTCTTTACAAAAGTAAAAAAATATGCTATACTGAGGAAAACCATTCCCCAGGAGGACAAAAGCCATGCCGTTTTTACCCGTTACCCCGGAGGAGCTTACAGGCCGACCGGATTTTATCGTGGTGACAGGAGATGCATACGTTGACCACCCGTCCTTTGGCACGGCGATCATTTCCCGCGTGCTGGAGGCGGAGGGCTTTTCCGTGGCCATCATCCCCCAGCCCGACTATCGCTCCGCCGAGGATTTCAAGCGGTTCGGCAAGCCCAGGCTGGCTTTTTTGGTCAACAGCGGAAACATCGACTCCATGGTGGCCCATTACACCGTGGCCAAAAAGCGCCGTACCGACGATTATTATTCCCCGGGAGGCAAGGCGGGATACCGTCCCGACCGCGCGGTGATCGTATATTGTAACCGTATCCGCGAAGCTTACGGCGACGTGCCCATCATCATCGGCGGTATCGAGGCCTCCACCCGCCGTTTTGCCCATTACGATTACTGGTCAAATTCCGTGCGCCGCAGTGTTCTGGTGGACAGCCGTGCGGATATGCTTACCTACGGTATGGGCGAGAATATTCTCCGCCGTTTGGCATTCCTTTTGGACAAGGGCGTGCCCATCCGCAAGATCCGCGACGTCCGCGGCACGGTGTTTATGGAGTCAAGAGAGTTTTGCCCCCATTTTGACACCGCATTCATCGGAGAATACGATGATTTAAAAACCGACAAAAAGGTCTACGCCGAGGCATTCCGCATTCAGAACGAAAACCAGGATTCTTTTTACGGCAAGGCTTTGGTGGAGGGATACGACAACAAAGTTTTGGTGCAGAACCCGCCCATGCCCCCCTTGACCACCAAGGAGCTGGACGCGGTGTATTCCCTGCCCTATATGCGCACCTACCATCCCATGTACGAGAAGGACGGAGGCATCCCCGCCATCCGCGAGGTGCAGTTCTCCATCACCCACAACAGAGGGTGCTTCGGCAACTGCAATTTCTGCTCCATCGCCTTCCATCAAGGGCGCACGGTAACCTCCCGCAGTGTGGAATCCTGCGTAGAGGAAGCCCATATTCTGGTCAAGCAGCCCGGCTTTAAGGGCTACATTCACGACGTGGGAGGGCCCTCCGCCAACTTCCGCGGTAACTACTGCGAGAAGGCAAAAAAGGCGGGCGTGTGCAAGAACAAAAACTGCCTGACCCCTTCCATCTGCAAGAATATGAAGGTGAACCACGAGGAATACCTCTCCCTCTTGAAAAAGATCGAGGCAGTTCCCGGGGTGAAGAAGGTGTTCGTCCGCTCGGGGCTGCGGTATGACTATATGCTATCGGATACAAACGACGCCTTCTTCCGCAAGATCGTGGCAGATCACGTCAGCGGACAGCTGAAGGTGGCTCCCGAGCATTGCTCCAACCACGTGCTGAAGCTGATGGGCAAGCCCTCCATTGAGACCTACGACAAGTTTAAGGATAAGTTCTACCGCATCACTAAGGATCTGGGAAAAGAGCAGTATTTGGTGCCCTACCTCATGTCCTCCCATCCCGGCTCCACCTTGCAGGATGCTGTGGAGCTGGCGCTTTACCTCAAAAAGAACCGCATCAATCCCGAGCAGGTGCAGGATTTCTACCCCACTCCGGGTACTGCCTCCACCTGTATGTTCTGGACGGGGCTGGATCCCTTTACGGGGGA
>JAFYNA010000168.1 GCA_017549925.1 Clostridia bacterium
AAGCGGGTGGTGTACGCCAACAACCTGTTCAATTTTGATTCCACCGACGATATTGCCAACACCTTCATGACCTTCTGGCAGAACGGCGGCGACTATCTTTCCTATTCCTCCTGCCTTTCTAAGATCGGCTACGAGGAAGCATGGGAGGTTCTGCGCCGTACCGTTCGCACCGACCGTTGCGTCATGAGTGTAGTTTATCCCAAAGAAGGAAAGGATGGATGATATGCATACAATCGCATTCCCCGGATTGGGTCTCTCCTTTGAGATCAATTCCATAGCGTTTACCGTATTCGGTATCGCCGTCAAATGGTACGGCATCCTCATCACCACCGGCATCTGCTTGGCGTTGTTTATGTTCTACACCTACGCCAAGAAGAAGGAAGGCCTCCCCGAGGATCATCTGTACAATCTGGCCTTGATCACCATTCCCGTTTCCATCGTTGGCGCACGCGTGATGTACGTGGTCACAGAATGGGATCAATACAAGGGTGATTTCCTGAAAATGATCAACATCCGCGGCGGCGGTCTTGCCATTTACGGCGCTATCATCTTCGGTATCATCACCGTGTATACCTATTCCCGCATCACCAAGCTCAGCACCTTGAAGCTGATGGACGCGGCGGCTCCCGCCGTAATGATCGGTCAAGCCATCGGCAGATGGGGCAACTTTATGAACGCCGAGGCCTACGGCTACTCCCCCGGAGTAGAAAACCTGCCCTGGCGCATGGAGATCACCGATGCTCTGGGCAACGTCACCGTAGCGCACCCCACCTTCCTGTACGAATCCCTTTGGAACGTGGTGGGCATTCTGCTGATCTATCTGGTCTTCTACAAAAAGAAGAAGTTTGACGGTCAGATCATCTTCACCTATCTCGGCTGGTACGGCTTTGGCAGAATGTGGATCGAAATGCTGCGTACCGACAGCTTGTACCTGTTCAAGGGTCTGCTGGGTGAGACCATCAAGATCTCCGTGTTCATCGGTGCGGTTTCCGTTATCGTCAGCATCATCGGTATGGTCATCCTTGCCCGCAAGGCAAAGGCTAAGGCAGAGAAGGGCGCATACACACCCAAATTCGCTTCCGTGAAAGTAGAAACCATTGAGGAAGAGAGCGTTCCCGCGGAGGAAGAAGCTCCCGCCTCCGAAGAAGAAACGAATCCCGAAGAATAAAAGTAAGAGCGACACCTTTTGCAGTGTCGCTCTTGTTTTTTAGCCGTTCAGTTTTTCGTGAAGCTCCTTGACCTCTGCCGCAAAGCCCTTGATGGAATAGTTATCGTAGGGGGTCACGCCCACGGTGAACTTATCCTTCATCGCCTCCGCAAGGTCGGCGGGGATGCCCTCGCTACCCAGCAAAGCACCCATGAAGGAGCCTACGGTAGCACCGTTGCAGTCGGTATCCATACCGCATTCGATGGAGAATGCCACAGCACCGCGGAAATCGTTTTTGTAGCGCATAATAGCGGCGATACAGAAGGTGGCGTTGTTGATGGTATGCACACGATGGTACTTCTTGCCGTTCTCGCAGAGGGTGTTCATCAGCTCTTCTCTGCCCAGATCGGATTCTGCCAGCTTTTTAGCCCACTTCATCTCCTCGGCGAAGCGGCAGTTTGCGGGGATGGTTGCCATGGCGATGTCAAAGCACTTCTCCACGTCCTTTTCCGTAAAAGCGGCGGCAATCATGGCGGCGAAGAACATCTCGCCGTAGATACCGTTCTTTACGTGGGAGAAGGAAGCATCCACGAAGGCCAGCTCGGAGGCCTTGATGGGCATCCCCGCGCAAGCGTACGCAAAGGCATCCGCACGGATCTGCGCGCCGATCCACTCACGGTAGGGGTTCAAGTAGGTGGCAACCTTGGCGTTCCGCATTACCTCGTCGGGATTTTCCGGCTTGCCCCAGGCCATCACGTCCTCGCAGTTGATAAAGTTCAGGTACGCCTGACTTTCCGCGGTGAACACAAAGCGGAAGGGAAGCTTGTACGTCCACATATGTCCCACGTCGTAGGCATCCATGGCAAAGCCCTTTTCTTTGAGAAGCAGGTAGTTCAGCACGGTGAAACGGGTATCGTCATCCAAGCCCATGCCGTCGATGTTCTCATCGGTGCTGAAATGCTCTCTATGATTTTCTCCGGATCTTGCCGGGAAGAAAGAGACTACGGGGTACTTCCCCGCCTCCTTGTACCACTTGCGGATGTCCTCCATGGCCCATCCTTCGCAGGGCTGACCCCAAGCACAGCCGATACATCTGCCCAGCCATGCGCCATGGAAGTAGGTAAGCTCCACAGGAGCAAATTTGTCTGCGGGGAGGGTATCCACCTTACTTGCCTTTTTGATCTCTGCAAGGTCGCTGGGCTCCTCGTAGGGGTAGTCCGCCCGCATGGGAAGGGCTTGCAATTTCTCGTAAATTGCCATCAGCTTCTCTTTATCACTGCCGCAGGCATCTATTTCTTTTTTCCAAAAATCACGGTCAAGCTCTCTGCCCTCTTCCGAAAGCTGCATCAGCTCGTCAGTGACCAGCCACTCGATTCTTCCGCTCCCTGCCATGTATCTATCTCCTTATACTTGAAAAAAGCGTTTTTTTCAGTTTAGCATAAAAGGCGTGGGTTGTCAAGAAAAAGAAGCGCCGAAATGACGCTTCTTTCTTGTTGTGCTTTATTGCTGCAAGAAGTTCTTCATCAGGTCTGCCACCTTGACAGCGGTGTCGGGACAGCCTGCGTAGTAGGCGGTGGGATACTTCCCTACGAACTCGCCGAAGGCCTTCTCGTAGCCGAAGTACCGCTCCTTATAATCTTCCTTATCGAAGAACTGGTGATCGATCTCCATCTCGAAGCCGATGACGGTCCCAGAGGTCTTTTCTCCGCCGATGACACTGCCGTCGGTATCAATGACCTGTTGCTGTCTGACACATTCCGCCACGATGCCCAGCTCCGGTGTCCGCTCTGCGCGGAAGAAATAGGAGGGCTGGATGATGACGGTGTCGAAGATGTCCGTACGGTTGACTACGTGCCCCAAATTGGTATGGGAGCAAGCGGCGCCGTGGTAATACGGGATCCACAAGCACTCTTTTCCGTAGCCGTGGGCGGCCTCGGAAACCTTACGCATGGAATATACCATGGGGCTGTGGAAATCCTCCTCGGGGCAGGAGGGGTCAAACTTGGTGTAATACGCGGTGACGATATCCTCCAAGGAGAAGTAGATGCCCTGCACGTTGTTCTCCCAGATCTCCGGCTCCAAAACCTCCTTCACACGGTGAACGCCGTACACCCACGCATCCGCGAAGAGATGGGTCAGGGCGTGGAGGCAACCCTCCAAGGGCGCGGAGAACCACAGCTTTACGGTGGGGTCCAGCTTTACCAAACGTCTGGCGTAGGCCACCGCATCCTCCACGTAGTCGTCCACGTGGTAGTTGGCGCGGAGATAGGTCTCGATGCGAGGCGCGTACTCCGCCTTGATGGCCTCCAGCATATTGGGGTCGCCCACCATGTCTGCCGTCAAGGAATCCAGCGTGGTTTCGTCCAAGACCTGCTTTTCGTTGCCTTCTGCGTCTCTGTAACGGTTAAAGGTCACAATGGGGATCAGAAGGATCTCGTTGCTGGCCGAGAGGAGCTTTTGCAGCTCCTCATCGGTAGGATTGTAATATTTGGTTCCGTTGTAGCCCCAATAGCTTGTGTACAACAGAATGCCTTTTTGCATATGCTTCATCAAACTTCAACCCAAACGCCGGGGGTCTTGAGAGCGCGGTTACCTGCCTCGATCACAGCCATGATGGCAACGGTCTCATCGTGAGCGGCGTAGATCTTGCCGGTGCGGAAGAAATCCAGCATGGAGGAGATGAAGTTGGGGAAGGTGTTGGTCATAGCGGGGATCTTGACGTTGGTACCGTCGGCATAGCTTGCCACGAACTCAAAGTCGATACCGCCGTTCCAGCCGTAGTGGGACATCACAGCGCTTCTGCCGTCTGCGAACTCCAGCACCATGGACTCGTACTTACCGCTGCCAATAGACATGACACGGCTGACGTTGCTGCCCATCAGCATGAGCATGGGCTCCAGCTGGTGAATGGCGTAGGTGTCGAAGTTGCCGGGGCCGCGGGAGTTGATGTAAACGATGCCCTCGCGGGAAAGGGTCTTCAGCTCGTCTGCAAAGCGCAGAGCGGAGGAGGAGAAGAAGGGAGTGTTGTTCTCTTCACCCAGCTTCACCAGATCGATGGCGATCTGCTTGGTAAGGGCGAAGGTCTTATCTACGTATACGGGCTTGCCGCTACGCAGGGGCAGCTGGCAGAGATCCCAGTGTCTCTCGGGGTTGTCGGGGCTCATAACTACCAGACAGTCGCTCTTCTCTACCACTTCCTCGATGGTGTCGCACTTCTGGATGCCGAACTTAGCACAGAATTCATCGGTGGTCATGTTGCCGCCGGGCTTCTTATCCAGCTCAGCGTAAGCATAAGCCACTACGAACTCGCAGTCGAGGTCAGCATTGCGGATGAACTGGGGATAGTTGAGAGCGTGCCACTCTTCCAGGAAGTAATCGATAAAGCCGATCTTCTTTACCTTCTTGTCGCCGATCTTGCTCTTCAAGAAGTTAACGGCCTTGAGAATATCTGCATAAGGATCGTCGCCGCACTCACGCTCAACGGTCAGGAAGCCCTTGTAACCGATGTCCTCAAGCGCCTTAAGGTATGCGTCGAAGGGAACGTTGCCCTCGCCCAGAGGAACCTCCAGGAAGTAGTCGGAAAGACGGAGGTCTTCGATACCGCCTTCTGCGAAGAAGGTGTAAACCTTGCGAGGATCGATGATAAAGCCCTTGCCGTCCTTGGCATGGGTATGAACGATGTAATCGCCCAAGGTATATACTGCGGCAACGGGGTCGGTGCCGGTACACATAACCAGGTTAGCGGGGTCCATGTTAACGCCGAAGCCCTTGCTGTTCACGTCGTCCAGGAAAGCCTTCAGACGGTCTGCGGGCTCGGGACCGGTCTCGATGGCGAAGGTGACGCCTACGGAAGCGGCATACTCACCAATCTCACGGCAAGCGGAAATCATGTTCTGATATGCCTCGCAAGCGGTGTCTGCCTTTGCGGGATCAGCGGGATCCTCGGGAACTACGCCGATGTGGGTGGTGACAACCTTGGTGCCCAAGCGGACTGCCAGATCTGCCACTGCCTTGGATGCGGGGATCTTCCATGCGTTCTCGTCTGCACGCTCAAAGCCGTGACCGCCGAAATCGCCGCAAACTGCGGAGATCACCATGCCGTACTGCTCCAAGAGAGCGCGAACGCGGGCAACCTTTGCGTCATCAAAGGTATCGTACTTCATTTCGCCGTCTACCACGTAAAGCTGAATGCCCTGCGCGCCTACCTCGGCAGCCTTTGCCAATCCCTGCTCAAAGGGAAGTTTGAAGGAGTCGGTCATAACGCCGATTTGAAACTTTGCCATTTTTGTTACCTCTTTATGTTAAAATTTTTTGACTTAAATAAGCATTTCGAACAAACCCTTTGCCGTCAAGGAAAGGGTCAGCATGATGGCGCCCGCCGTGACCACGCCCAAAGCGATGGGCAGGAAACACTTGCGGAGCTTGAGCCCCAAAAGGATGGAGATCAAGGCACCCGTCCATGCGCCCGTGCCGGGCAAGGGAATGGCAACGAAGAGGAACAGACCCCAAAACAGAGTCTTCTTCATCTGTGCCACCTTCCGATCTCCGATCTCTAAGATCTTGCGGAAGGGCTTTCCCAGCTTGGGGAAGGCGGCGAACCAGTTCAGCACCTTACCGCCGAACAGGATCAAAAAGGGTATGGGAAGCAGGTTGCCCACGATGGAGATCAGAATGACAGGCAGAATGTCCAGCCCGAAGCCGATACCGTAAGGAATGGCTCCTCTCAGCTCCACGATGGGAAGCATACTAATCAAAAACGTAATCAGATAATTCATGTAAAAAATGGTCTCTCCTTGGTTTCTACGCCCTCATTATACTATAAAATTTCGGTTTTGGCAAGTCTTTTATGGCTCGCCGATATGTTTTTTGATCTTTTCCAAGGCGGCTTTCTCAATACGGG
>JAFYNA010000169.1 GCA_017549925.1 Clostridia bacterium
CCCATACAGTCAAAGCCCTGTTCTTTTAGCAGATACGCCGTTACGGCACTGTCCACACCGCCGCTCATGGCGATCAAAACCTTGCCCTTTCCCATGGGAACACCTCCTTCTTGGTTTGCTCGTTAGGAGTATACCCGTTTTGGACAGGATTGTCAAGAAGGAAATGGGAAATTCAAGAGAAGGGGGATAGATCACCGTTTACCGTACATCATCTCATACCCCCGACTTGTTTTTCAAAAAGAACTTCTTCCCTCTCTTGACAACTCCCCTTCCTTTGTGGTATTCTACATATAACTATGTAAACGTAAGGGAGGCGCACACTCCATGACCCATCATATTTTCATCGTTAACCCCGCCGCGGGGAAGGCGGATCGTTCCGAAGCCATCGAAAAAGCGATCAATTCTGCCCGTGAGCAGAACGCCGTAACGGGAGAAGTCACCGTCTATCGCACCACTTGCGCGGGAGATGCCACCCGGTACCTCACCCGTACCCTGCCCGATCTGGAGGGGGACGTGCGGGTTTACGCCTGCGGAGGTGACGGCACGCTCAACGAGGTGGTCAAGGGTGTTTACGCCGCAGACAACCCCAACGTGGCCTTGGGTGTGATCCCCACCGGCTCGGGAAACGATTTTATCCGTTCCTTCTCTCTGCCGGTCAGCAGCTTCCGCTCTGTGCGGGACATGATGAACGGCTCTCTTTCCCCCATTGATCTGATCCGTGTCACCGATGATGACGGCAAGGAATACGTGTGCATCAACGTGGCAAGCGCAGGCTTTGACGCCGCCGTCTGCCGCAAAATGCAATCCTTCCGCCGCATCCCCTTGGTGAACGGCTCTATGGCGTACAACATGGCGTTGGTACGGAACTTTTTGGGACATTTGGGGCACAAATTCCAAGTCTACGGAGACGGCAAGCTGATGAAGACCCCGGGCAAGGACGAGTATCTCTTCGCCCTGGTCGCCAACGGCGAGTATTACGGCGGCGGCTACCGTTGCTCTCCCGAAAGCTCTCTTTCCGACGGGCTTTTGAATTTGATCATGATCGAGGCCATTCCCCGCACCCAATTCGCGGGGCTTTTGGGGCCTTACCGCAAGGGCGAATATTTTGAGAAAATGGGCTCCCGTATGCTTCACACCACGGTGAAGACGGTGGAATTCCGCGCGGATACTCCCCTGGACATGAACTTGGACGGGGAGATCATCTCCTTGAAAAATCCCACCCTGTCTGTGATCCACAATGCCATCAATCTGATCCTGCCCTGCTAACATTTCCCGCAGGGAACCGCTATACTGTACTGTAACCACTTTTCAAAGAGGAGTCTTTTTATGGATCGCCTTTCCCTCTGTGGCGTTAAGGTCAACTGCAGATATTACGGAGAAGACCACCCCCGTGATACCGCCGTGGTATTTTTGCACGGCTGGGGCTCCACGGGCTCTGCCTTCGGCGGGTTGCTCACCGCCGCGGGAGAAAAATATTTCACCGTCGCCCCGGATCTTCCCGGCTTTGGCGGCAGTGAAGAGCCTCCCTTCCCTTGGGGGGTGGAGGAATACGCCAAGGCGGTAACGGAATTGGTGACCTCCTTGGGCATCCAACGGGTGATCCTTGCCGTCCATTCCTTCGGCGGGCGCATCGCCATCACCTTGGGGGCAAGGAAAGACCTCCCCTACACCATTGAGAAGATGATCTTCTTCGACGCCGCAGGCTTAAAGCCCAAGAGAGGCATGGATTACTACGCCAAGGTGTATACCTACAAGCTGTGCAAATGGCTGTTGACCCCCTTCCCGGAGATCAAAAAGAGATATCAGGCAGGCAAGGGCAGTGCGGACTACAAAAACGCCTCCCCCATGATGAAGCAGGTGCTTTCCAAATCGGTGAACACCGATCTCACCCCCCTGCTGCCCGCCATCTCCGCCCCCACCCTGCTGGTTTGGGGAGAGAAGGACACCGCCACCCCGCTGTACATGGCGAAGATCATGGAAAAGCAAATGCAGGATGCGGGGTTGTTCGTCATTCAGGGCGCAGGGCACTTTTCTTTTGCAGAACAGCCCGCCGTTGCCATTGCGGCACTGAAGAATTTTATTTAAGCACTCGGTTTCTTTTCCGTGCCCGCACTTCTCCTTCGCGGAGCAGCCCGCCGTTGCCATTGCGGCACTGAAGAATTTTATTTGAGGGTTTGAAGAACGCCGGTTTCACGCAAGAAGAACCGTGCGGATCCGCCTCGTATTTTGGCGTATGCGGGACGCCGTGGACGTCGTCCCCTACGAATACGCAGGGAATATTGGTTAAAACCGTACCGTCTCCCACGTAACAAGATAGGTAAAAAATTTTCACTGTTCCCCATGCGGGCCGGGAGAGGCAGCATTTACCCCTTTCTTATTTCGGGTTCGTAGGGGACGACGTCCACGGCGTCCCGTTTCCACGGCATTTGATTATTTGTTATCACAACAAGGAGTGTCCCACATGGACATTGCACTTACCATCCTTTTTTACATCCTATACCTCACCGCGGGGGTGCTGGCTCTGCTTCGCTGGGCCCACAATTTACAATTGAATTCCTACCAGAACAGATCCCAATGGCGCAGATTCCGCCAAGCACCGGAGAAGCTGTTCTGTCTGTTGCCCTTGCTCCCCGCCTCGGTGTTCTCTTGCCTGCCCTTTACTTGGGCGAAGATCGTCACCCTTGTCTTTCTGGGGATCTCCTGCCTGACCTTAAAGCCGATGAAGGCCAAGAAGCCCTTGGTATTCACCGCCCGTGTGAAGCGTTTGCTGGCGGTGGCGGCAGGGCTGATGGCGATCCTTGCCTTCGGCGGATGGTTCCTCCCCGTCTCCGCAGTGGGCGGTCTGCTCCTTTCCCCCTTGGTGATGCTGTTTGCCAACCTGCTGTGCGCTCCCATGGAGAAGGCGGTACGGAATTGGTACATAAACGATGCCAAGCGGATCTTGAATGCCTGCCCGGAGCTGTTGATCTTAGGCGTTACCGGCTCTTACGGCAAGACCAGTGTAAAGAGCTATTTGGGCTCTCTGCTGAACGCAGGGTTTGACACCCTCATCACCCCCGAGAGCTTTAATACCCCCATGGGGGTTGTCCGCACCGTGCGGGAAAATCTCCGCTCCACCCATGAGATCTTTGTGTGCGAGATGGGTGCCCGTCACGTGGGGGACATCAAGGAGCTTTGCGATCTGGTGCATCCCCGACACGGCGTGATCACCGCGGTGGGCAACCAACACTTGGAGTCCTTCCGCACCAAGGAGAACATCCGCAAGACAAAATACGAGCTGGCGGACGCTCTGCCCCCCGAGGGAAAGCTGTTCGTCAACGGGGATTGCCCCGCCATTCGGGAAAATCCTCCCGCCCGCCCCTATCTCACCTACGGTCTGTCCCATGGCTGTGATTATCGGGCGGTGGACGTGGAGCTGACCCTTTCCGGCACCTCCTTCACGGTGGAATTCCCCGACGGCACCTGCCAGAGCTACCGTATGCCCTTGATCGGGGAGCATTCCGTGGTGAACGTCACGGGGGCCATTGCGGTTTGCCACGCCTTTGGGATCCATCCCTCCGCCTTGGTGCCCGCCATGCGGAAATTGAAGAGCGTTCCCCACAGAATGGAGCTGTTGCCCGGCCCCATCACCTATATCGACGATGCTTACAACTCCAACCCCGCAGGCTGTAAGGCGGCCTTGGACACCCTTGCCCGCTTTGATGCCTGCAAGATCTTGGTCACCCCCGGCATGGTTGAGCTGGGCAGTGCCTGGGCGGAAGAGAACAAGGCCTTCGGCAAACACGCCGCAGCTGTTTGCGACCTTTGCGTGCTGGTAGGCGAACGCCAGGCAGAGCCCATCAAAAAAGGCTTGCTGGAGGCGGGCTACCCCGAGGAGCGTATCGCCGTGGTCAGCACCCTGCAGGAGGGGCTTTCCCGTGTGAACAGCTTTTACAGCGAGAAAAAGAAGGTCGTCCTGCTGGAAAACGACCTGCCGGATAATTATTGATTGCCCCCAAGACATCTCGAAAGGAGCTTCCTTTTTATGAAAATTCAAGTTGCCGTGCTTTTCGGCGGAAAGAGCGTGGAGCATGAGATCTCCGTGATCTCCGCTTTGCAGGCTATGAACAGCATTCCCACCGATAAATACGATATCATCCCCGTATACATCACCAAGTCCGGCGAGTTCTACACCGGCGCGCCCCTGCGGGAGATCACCCGCTACAAGGACATTCCCGCCCTGCTGAAGGACTGCATCAAGGTTGCCTTTGTGCCCCAAAACGGCAGAACCGCCCTTGTGCGCATCCCCGGCAAGAAGTTCGGTGACAACACCGTTGCCATCCCCGACGTGGCCTTCCCCATCGTCCACGGTACCAACGTGGAGGACGGCAATCTCCAGGGCTTTTTGGGCACGCTGGGTCTGCCCTACGTAGGGTGCGACGTGCTTTCCTCCGCGGTAGGCATGGATAAATACGTGATGAAGTCCGTCTTGGCGGCAGAGGGCATTCCCGTGCTTCCCGCGCTGAGATTCCGCGCCTCCGTTCCCATGGAGGACATTGCGGCAAAAGCGGAAGCCGAGATCGGCTACCCCCTCATCGTCAAGCCCGTGAACCTTGGCTCCTCCGTGGGTATTTCCAAGGTGGCAGACCGTGAGGAGCTGATGACGGCCTTGGATCTGGCCTTCACCTTCGCAGACGTGGTGCTGCTGGAGCGTGCGGTGGTACAGCTCAAGGAGATCAACTGCTCCGTTTTGGGTGACGAGGACGGTGCCGAGCCCTCCGTTTTGGAGGAGCCTGTGGCGCAGGATAAGATCCTCTCCTACAAGGACAAATACATGGACGGCGGAAAGGGCGGCAAGAACGGGGGCAAATCCTCCGGCATGGCCTCCTTGAAGCGTAAGATCCCCGCAGAGATCGAGGACTCTGTGGCGGCAGAGATCAAGGATCTGGCCGTAAAAGCCTTCCTTGCCATGGGATGCTCCGGTCTGGTGCGTATCGACTTCATGCTGGACATGGCAGAGGGCAAGGTATACCTCAACGAGATCAACACCATTCCCGGCTCTCTGGCCTTCTACCTTTGGGAGCCTGCGGGAGTTCCCTACCCCGTGCTGTTGGATCGCCTGCTTTCCCTGGCCACCAAGCGTGCCCGCAAGCAGAGCAATCTCACCTATTCCTTCGACACCAACGTTTTCGCCATGGGCGGCGGCTTCGGCGGTGCCAAGGGCGCGAAGGGGTAATTGGAGAACGATATAGGAGTACGTTGGGGGCCGCTTTTTGAAAAAGCGCCCCCATTCCCCCCCGAAAAACATCGCCGAAACGCAGAAATGCGTTTCGGTTTTTTGTTTTTTGTGTCGTCACCTCCTCCCAAAAAAATTCCAAAAAAATATTGCAATACCAAAAGAAATGTGGTATACTGACTCTGTATAAAAATGCCATCATAGGCGAAAATCAATCTGTTAAAGGAAGATACACATGAGCAACTCTATTTTCGGCACTGAAAAACGCCCCGTTCTCACCATCGTGATGGACGGTGTAGGATACACCCAGCGTACCGCGGGCAACGCGGTTTACGCCGCTGACACCCCCACTCTGGATATGCTGGACGCAAAATATCCCCGTTTCCTCCTGCAGGCACACGGCACCGCGGTA
>JAFYNA010000170.1 GCA_017549925.1 Clostridia bacterium
GCATCCCAAAGGGATCCAAGCCGTCCGCGGGCAGGTACCAAGCAAACAGGACAAACCAACAGAGAGCGTTTGCGGCCTCCACCAAAGGATATTGGGGAGAAAGCTTGGTCTTGCAAGAGCGGCATGTCCCACCTAAGGACAGCCAACTGATCAAGGGGAACAGATCGTACCACGCCAGCCGATGACCGCAGGTCATGCAGTGGGAGGGAGTTTTTACAAATTCTTCTTTTTGGGGGATTCGGAAGATCAACACATTGAGAAAGCTGCCGATCAGAGCTCCGAACAGTGCCGCAATTCCCGCAATTGCATAGGTCATAACGACTTCCCTTCCTTTCACTCCGAAAACGCGGAGACTCTTTAAATATTGCCGCCCAATGCGTCGTACATAGAGAACATGGGCAACAAAATAGCGCAGACTACGATACCAACGATACCTGCCATCAAAAGAATGATGGCAGGCTCCAATGCGGCGATCAAAGCCTTGGTAGCGGCTTCAACCTCTTCATCGTAGTAATCCGCAAGGCGGTCTAACATTTCCTCCAGGTCACCGGTTTCCTCACCGATGCCCGTCATATGATAAACCATGGGAGGGAACAAGCTGCTATTCTCCAAGGGAGTGGACAAATTTGCACCGGTAGCCGCTTCATCACGACAGTACAGCACCGCCTCTTTGAAGTAGATATTGTTCATATTCTTAGCAGTGATCTCCAAGGAATCCAGCATAGGCAAACCGGAGGAGACCAAGGTGCTAAGAGTTCTTGCAAAGTTGGCACTGGCACTCTTGATCGTCATATCACCAAACAAGGGCAGCTTCATCATCAGCTTGCCGAAGAAATGCCTGCCCTTGTCGGTTTTACCGAACAAGATCAGCAAAAATACCACGCCAAAGATGACTAAGAACAACTTCCACCAATGAAGAACCATCCAATCAGAAAAGCCCATAACGATCTTGGTCACCCAAGGAAGCTCCATATCCATATCCACAAACACAGAGGTAAAGGAAGGAATGACCATAACCATCATCAAGGCAACCACGGCTATAACCACCACTAAGACGATGGTAGGATACACCATGGCTTTTTTTACAGCGCCTCTAATGCGGGAGCCCTTCTCAAAATGATCCGCCAGACGGGCGAAGGCTTTTTCCAAATTACCGGATGCTTCGCCGGCGGCCACCATGTTGATCATCATGGCAGGGAAAATATCGGGAGAATGCAGGCGAAGCGCGTCGGACAAAGATTCGCCTTTTTCAATCTGAGAATGTGTATCCAAAATGGCTTTTTTCAGACGCACGTTCTGCGTCTGGGAGGCCAGCATGGTCAAGGCGGCATAAATGGGAATACCCGCACTGACAATACTGACGAACTGTCGACAGAAAACGCCCAAGTCACGCGCTTTGACACGGTTCAGGAAGGGAAGGTCGATATCTTTGGTCAGAATTCCCTGTTCCTTCAGCTCAATGGCTGTAAGGTCGCTGCGTTTCAGAAACGCGCGGGCCTGCTCAAGATCCTCGGCCTCGATGCTTCCCTTTTTAATTTTACCAAGCGGGTTCACCGCTACATATCCGAAAGACGGCATTGTTTCACCTCGTACGGAAGGTTAAATGTTCATGATCTTTTTCTGCAACGTGGTGGGATCGTGGGCAAAATCCACGGCAGTATTCAACGAAATGCGACGGTGCAGATATAGCTCGGACAGATGATCGTCCATAGTCTGCATTCCCAGCTTTTTACCCGTTTGAATGTTGGAGGTAATCTGGAAGGTCTTATTCTCGCGGATCAGGTTGCGAATGGCATTGGTGGCAACCATGACCTCGAAGGCAGCTTCGCGCTTACCGTCAACGGTGGGGACCAAGCTTTGGCAGAGGATGCATTCAATGGCGTTGGCAAGCTGGATGCGGATCTGCTGTTGCTGTTCCTCGGGGAAAGCGTCGATCACACGGTCTACTGTGGCGGCGGCACTGTTGGTATGGAGGGTGGCCAGAACCAAGTGACCGGTCTCGGCCGCTGTGATGGCGGTGGAGATGGTCTCCAGGTCACGCATTTCTCCCACCAGGATCACATCGGGATCCTGACGCAGGGCGGCACGCAGAGCGGCAGAGAAGGATTTTGTATCCACGCCAATCTCTCTTTGGTGGATCACAGACTGAATGTGTGGATGCACAAACTCCACAGGATCCTCCAACGTGACGATATGCTTTTTATAGTTGCAGTTCAAATAATTGATCACTGCGGCAAGCGTGGTGGATTTACCGCTACCAGTAGGACCGGTAACCAGAACCAAGCCGCGCTTCTTGCAGGAGGATCTTACCACCGCCTCAGGGACCTTGGTCTCCTCAATGGTGGGCATTTCCATAGGCAACAAACGGAGCGCCAACGCGTAGTTCCCGCGCTCGTGATATATATTGCATCTCAAGCGAGTCAAGTTCTGAAAAGAATAAGCAAAGTCCACTTCCCCGTCACGCTCCAAAACAGAACGGGTACGGGCATCCATGATCTCGTCGGCACAGGCGATCACGTCGGCACCGGTCAGCACCTCATCGTTCCAAAAGAGCAGCTCGCCGGCGCAACGGAACTGGATGGGTCTTCCCACAGAAATATGGATATCGGAGGCTTTCGCCTCCATAGCGCCCAGAATAGCGTTTTTCAATCGTTCGGCCATAGTATTAAAAACCTTTCTTTTTGTATCGATCCAATTCCCAGGATCAATCTTCAAAGGAGACGTTCAAGGTCTCGCGGAAGGAGGTTACGCCTTCCACAGCCAAGCGGATCGCACTGGCTCTAAGAGTACTCATACCATTCTCAACGGCTGCTCGTTTAATCTCGTTGGCATTCGCCTTGCGGGAGATCATATATTTAATCTCGGGAGTAACCTCCAAGATCTCGTATACACCAATTCGACCCGTAAAGCCTGTCTGATTACATCTCTGGCAGCCAACCGGCTCAAACAGCGGGACCTCGCTATTGGCAGGCAAGCCCATAAAGGAAAGCTCGTTGGGCTCTGCAAGCTTCTTTCGTTTGCAATGAGGACACAGACGGCGAACCAATCGCTGTGCAATGATACCCACAACGGAGTCTGCGATCAAATAGCTGTCAACGCCCATATCCAGCAAACGGGTAATGGAGCTGGCGGAGCTGTTGGTGTGCAGAGTGCTCACTACCAAGTGACCGGTAATAGATGCCTGTACGGCGATCATTGCCGTCTCGGCATCACGGATCTCACCGATCATGATGATATCGGGGTCTTGACGCAGAATAGAACGCAAGGCGTTAGCGAAGGTCATA
>JAFYNA010000171.1 GCA_017549925.1 Clostridia bacterium
GGAGAACCACCCTGACTACATCGCTTCCCAGTTCGCAGAGCTGGCCATCGGCCCCAACAAGGGCGAGAAGGTCCCGCTTGAGCTGGCAGAGATGCTGCAGGCTAACCCCCGCGTAAACCCCAAGGAGATTGATCTTTCCAAGATCGATTACGACGTTGACGTGCTCGTTATCGGCGGCGGCGGCTCCGGCTCTGCTGCAGCTATCATGGCTCACGAGAACGGCGCAAACGTTATGATCGTGACCAAGCTCCGCCACGGTGATGCAAACACCATGATGGCAGAGGGCGGCATTCAGGCTGCTGACAAGGCTAACGACAGCCCCGCACAGCACTACCTGGACGTTATGGGCGGCGGCCACTTCAAGAACGTTCCCGAGTTGGTCTACAAGCTGGTAAATGATGCACCTCTTTGCATCAAGTGGCTCAACGATCTGGGCGTTATGTTCGATAAGGAAGAAGACGGCACCATGGTGACCACCCACGGCGGCGGTACCTCCAGAAAGCGTATGCACGCTTGTAAGGACTACTCCGGCGCAGAGATCATGCGAGTTTTGCGCGATGAGGTGCAGAACAGACAGATCCCCGTGGTGGACTTCACCTCTGCTATCGAGATCATCAAGGACGAGTCCGGCAAGGCCGCAGGCGCCGTTCTGATGAACATGGAGACCAAGGAGCTGTTGGTAGCAAGAGCCAAGACCGTGGTCATCGCCACCGGCGGTGCAGGTCGTATGCACTATCAGGGCTTCCCCACCTCCAACCACTACGGTGCAACCGCAGACGGTCTGGTTCTGGCATACAGAGCAGGCGCACCTCTGCTGTACGCGCACACCCTGCAGTACCATCCCACCGGTGCGGCATATCCCTCTCAGATCTTTGGCGCGCTGGTAACCGAGAAGGTTCGTTCCATCGGTGCACAGCTGATCAATGCCGACGGTGAGGCCTTCATGTATCCTCTGGAGACCCGTGACGTATGTGCTTCCTCCGTTATCCGCGAGTGCCGCAGAGGCAACGGCGTGGATACCTTTGACGGCGGTCAGGGCGTATGGCTGGATTCTCCCATGATCGATATGATCCACGGCGAGGGTACTATTGAGAAGAGAATTCCCGCAATGCTGCGTATGTACCTGAAGTACGGCATCGATATGCGTAAGCAGCCCATTCTGATTTACCCCACTCTGCACTACCAGAACGGCGGTATCAAGATCGGCAAGAACGGTATGTCCGACGTAGAGAACCTGTTCGTAGCAGGCGAGGCTGTTGGCGGCATCCACGGTGAAAACAGACTGATGGGTAACTCCCTGCTGGATATCATCGTATTCGGCCGTAACGCAGGTATCAACGCGGCCGAGACTGCCAAGAACACCCAGGTTGCCGAGAAGCTCACCCTCTCCCACGTGGATGACTTCGTGAAGGAGATGGAGGCCGCAGGCATTCAGACCGACGTGGTATCTCCCAAGCTTCTTCCCAACTACACCAAGCAGAAGAGCATCTGAGGAGGCGTTTGGTCATGAGTTTATTTGGCGGCGTTATCGCCATCAAAGACATTCCCACCCTTCTGGTGGTAGTGTTCGCGGTGCTGTTCTTTGGTTATGCCTTGGGCAGAATTACCGTCAAGGGCATCTCCTTGGGCGATGCAGGCGTTTTCATCATCGCTTTGCTGTTCGGCGCGCTGTTCTTCAGCATGACCGACGATGGGCTGGTATTCAGCGGCTCCACCAAGCCCTTTGATTTTGAAGAAGCCCTTTCCCTCATCGAAAGCTTGGGTCTGATCCTCTTCGTAACCTCCGTAGGTTTCATTGCAGGCCCCAAGTTCTTCGGCAACTTTAAGAAAAACTTTAAGTCCTACGTTCTGATCGGTGCCATCGTTATCCTTGCAGGCGGCCTTGCCGCCGCAGGGTGCATCGGTCTGGGCGAGGTATTCGGCTACGGCGCATCCATCACCGAGCAAGACGGCTTTGTAGCCATGATCGTTGGTCTGCTTTCCGGCTCTCTCACCTCCACCCCCGCTTTTGCGGCGGCAAAGGCAACCGTTGCTCCCGAATACGTGGGATTGGTTTCCGTAGGTCACGGTATCGCCTATATCTTCGGCGTGGTGGGCGTTGTGCTCTTCGTACAGCTGATCCCCAAGCTGACCAAGGCGGATATGGAAAAAGAGCGTAACCTTCTGGTGGTTAAGGCCGACGAGACCAAGAAGTCCCTCGTAACCAAGCTGTTTGAGCTGGATCACATGGGCATCGCTCCCTTCGCATTGGCGGCCATCGTGGGTACCTTCATCGGTCAGATTAAGATCCCCCTTTCCGCAGAGGGTCTCTCCGGCACCTGCTTCTCTCTGACCACCACCGGCGGTTGCTTGCTGACCAGCTTGGTGTTCGGTCACTTCTCCCGTATCGGCAAGGTAAGCATTATGCCCAGCACCGGAACCTTGAAGCTGTTCCGTGAGCTTGGCTTGGTGCTGTTCCTGGTGGGCGCAGGCATCCCCGGCGGCGCAGAGTTCGTGCAGAACTTCGACCCCATGTACTTCGTATACGGCATCATCATGACCATCGTTCCTCTGATCATCGGTTATTGGTTTGCCAAGTACGTGCTGAAGCTCAGCCTGCTGAACAACCTGGGCTCTCTTACCGGCGGTATGACCAGTACCCCCGCACTGGGCACCTTGATCAACGTAGCCAAGACGGAGGACGTGGCATCCGCTTACGCGGCAACCTACCCCATCGCTTTGGTAGCAGTGGTGCTGGTTTCCCAGTTCTTGATCATTTTGTTCTAAGCTTTTTGATCCGACGCGAAAGCGTCGGATCTTTTTTGCAAAAAACGGCTTGAAAAAACCGTCTCGGCGGTATATAATAGGGACAAGACAAGTTTTTTGGAGAAAACGCGTATGAAGAACATCGAGCTTGCAAAGCAATACGAGGACTATATCATCGGTCTCAGACGGCATTTCCATGAGCATCCCGAGCTGACAGGCAAGGAGTTCCAAACCCTTTTGAAGGTTTCCCACGAATTGGAGTCCATGGGCATCCCCTACGTGGAAATTCCCGAGGGCGGAATTCTGGCCACCTTGACGGGAAGACGGGAAGAAGGCAAGGCAGTATTGCTCCGCGCAGATCTGGATGCCCTCGCTATCCAGGAGCCGGAGGAAAATCTGTCCCAAAAGCGGGTCTGCATGAGCCAAACCTCCGGGGTGATGCACGCCTGCGGACACGACGGACACATCGCCATGCTGTTGGGCGCGGCAAAGATCCTGCAGGAGCAAAAGGACTCCTTTGAGGGCACTGTGTATCTCTGCTTTGAACGTGGCGAGGAAGGCGGCGGCAACGTCCGCTACATTCTGGAATATTTAGAGCGTGCGCAGATCCGCATCGACTCCGTCTACGCCGCCCATCTCTACGCAGAGGTAGACAGCGGCAAGATCGCCATCAACGCAGGTGCCATGATGGCCTGCAACATGGCATTCCACGTGACCATCCGCGGGAAGGGCGGACACGGAAGCCGTCCCGACCTCTCCAACAGCCCCATTGATGCCTTTGTGGACATCTACAACCGTCTGAACACCCTGCGCATGACGAAGATCAATCCCTTCACCCCCTTGACCTTCTCCATCGGCGAGGTCACGGCGGGCAACTCCCAGAACGTGATCCCCGAGGAGCTGAAGTTCAAGGGCACTATGCGCACCTTTGACCGCGAGGGGGCAGGCATGATCTTCCACGAGGAATTCAAAAAGCTTATCGACAGCGTTTGTGAGAACCACGGATGCACTGCGGAGTACACCCGCTACACCCAGCCGGGGCTCCCGGTCATCAACGACGAGGAATGCGTAGCCTTGGCGCGGGATGCCATCGGCAAGGAGCTGGGAATTGATTGCCTCACCACCGCAGAGCCTTGGATGGCCTCGGAATCCTTTGCAAGATTCTTAAACAAATGGCCCGGGGTGTTCGCCTTCATCGGCATCAAGAACCCCCAAAAAGGCGTGGGTGCCGCCCACCACAATCCGCTGTTTGATATCGACGAGGACGTGCTTTACAAGGGAACAGCCGCCGCCGCGGCATACGCCTTGGCGTTTTTGCAAAAATAAGTTTCACAAAGGCCGCACCGCTTGGGTGCGGCTTTTTGCATAGCATCCCCCACAAGCTGCATATACTAACACCGTATTGCATCGGATCGGAAGGTGTTTGTAATGAAAAAACCAAGCTATTGGTGGCAGATCTTTGGGTTTCTCTTTGCATCGGCGGCGGGAACGCTGTTGCATTTCGTGTACGAATGGTCGGGAAAGAGCGTGCTTACGGCTCCAATTTCCGGGGTAAATGAATCCACCTGGGAACACATGAAGCTTCTGTTCGTCCCCATGCTGCTGTATGCGGTGGTACAAAGCTTTTTTGTAAAGGATGACTCCTATTGGTGCGCCAAGGCCTTGGGCAGCTTAAGCGGACTGATGGCTATTCCCGTTTTGTATTACACCTTAAACGGTGCCTTGGGCAAAACCTCTGCCCGAGTGAACATCGCGCTCTTCTTCGTTTCTGCCGCCGTGGCGTACCTTGCAGAATGGTACCTTCTGAAGAAAGGCCTTCCCCGCTGCAAAAAGGGCCGGGGGATCTTATTCTTTGTCTTAGTGGCGGTGGCCTTCGCCGTCTTTACCTTTATGCCCCCGGAGCTTCCCTTGTTCCGCGACCCCGTGACGGGAGGATACGGCATCGGGTAAAATTTTGTGCAAAAAAACGATTTCTTAGTCTTTTGTTCATACGGAATTCACATTTATATGCAAAGATAAAAGTGTAAAAACTTTTATTGGAGGTATTCGTTATGAAGCAGAAGAAATTCGTTATTCGTCTTTGCCTTTTGATGGCGTTGGTGCTGATCTTGCCCTTGATTTCCGTTCATGCGGATACCGCCCCCACAAGCGGAAGCGTAACGAACAGCATCTCTTGGGAGCTAACAGAGGAGGGTGTTCTTTACATCCGCGGCGAGGGAGAGATTCCCGATTACGGATATGTCTACGTTGACCGGGAGCATCAAGACAACGGCCCTGCTCCGTGGAAAGAAGTCGCCGAAGAAATCAAAGAGCTGGTGATCGAAGAAGGGATTACCCGCATCGGGGAAAGCGCGTTCGATGCTACCGAAGAACTGGGCCCGTTGTATCCTTTTACAAAGGTGTCCTTGCCCGCCTCCTTGGAGAGTGTTGGGTATGCTGCTTTCGAAACGGCATACGCCATCGAGAAAGTTTACATCCCTTCCCTGCGGGATTGGTGCGAGATCTCCTTCGAGGCTTTGAATCCCCAATATCATTTTGCAACAAGCTCCAATCCCGCTTTGCTCGCCGATCTGTATATCGGCGGAGAGCTGTTGACCGGGAAGGTGATCTTCCCCAAAGAGTTGACCAAGGTGAACGATCTGACCTTTGCGGGCAGAGAAGGATTGACGGAAGTGGTCTTGCACGACGGCGTGAAGGAGCTTGGAAATGCCTCTTTTTACGAAAGCAAGGATCTGCAGTTTGTCAACCTGCCCGAGGGCATTGAGTCGATCCCTTACGAAGCCTTTGCCCGTTGCCATTCCTTGAACGGCTTCACCCTGCCCCAAACCGTGGAGGAGATCGGATACGCCGCATTCTTTGAATGCGCTGCGTTGCAGGAGATCAACATCCCTGCCGCAGTAAAAGAAAGCGCAATCGGTGCGTTTGCCGGATGCGACTCTCTGAACGCCGTTCATATCACCGATATAGACGCGTGGAGCCGCATTGTTTTCGGGCTCAACTATACGCATCCCCATTTCCACGAGGGTGCTTCCCCGCTGTATTATGCTAAGAATCTGTATCTGAACGGAGAGTTGGTGAAGGAAGTCACTATTCCCGAGGATGTGACGGATCTTTCCGATCTTGCCTTCGCAGGCTGTACGTCCTTAGAGAAGATCATCCTTCCCGAGGGGCTGGTGGTCATCGGTGAGGAGGCGTTCAAGAATTGCACCTCCTTGAAGGAGATCAACATTCCTTCCACGGTGAAAGCCGTGCAAGGCCATGCATTTGATGGTTGCTCTGCCTTGGAGAAGGTTTATATAACATCTGCTCATCTGATCGCCTGCCGAGACTATAAGGAGCAGTGGATGGATGAATACGGAAGCGAATCCGTATTCAAGAATTGGAACCGTCTTTCCGCAGATCTGCTGATCCCGCAAAAGTACGACAAATCCGAGGTAGGCTTGCTTTTTGAGGAACGGTATGTCAGTGGTATTACCCAAAGCGGTGATAAAATCTGGAATCTGTGCAGCCACGCCCAAACCACAACGGAACAAGATGCGGAAAACTGCAAGGAGACGGAATGCTGTGTCAGCTGCGGAAAAGTTTTCGGAAGCAATACGGTACACGCCGAGTCCGTGTGGGTAGAAGCCACTCCCGCAACCTACGATGCCCCGGGCGTGAAGGAGCTTCGTTGCACCGTTTGCCAAACGGTTTTGGAAACCGAAGAGATCCCGCAGCTTGAAAAGCCTATTGAGGAAAGCAGCGAGGAAACCTCTGTAGAAGAAAGTGTTCCCGAGGAAAGCACAGTTTCCGAGGAGGAGAGCACGGTTTCCGAAGAGGAGAGCAGTGCACCTTCCGTCGGCACCACGGAATCTACCGAGCAGAGCACTTCCCTTCCCGAGGAAGAAGGGGACGGCTTCCCGCTGTGGATCCTGTTCGCGGCGGCAGGTGTGATAGTCTTGGCCATTGTAGGCGTCATCCTATTCAAACGCAGAAAATAAGACTCCTTGCAAAGGTCGTGCCTCATGGCACGGCCTTTTTTTGCGGGAACGTCTTGCAAAATGGGAGAAATGGGTATATAATACGGTTGAATAAAACCTACATCAAAGGAGTATCGCCCATGATTTTGGAAAATCAGTTCAAAGCGTTGAAAACCTTGCTCTCCCTGCCCGAGGGCTTTGACGAAAATAAAAAATACCCCCTGGTGGTGTTTCTCCACGGGGCGGGTACGCGGTGTAATGATCTTGAGGTTTTGAAGCGGAACGCCTGCTTTACCAATCTGCGGTTGCATCAGGACAGAGGCTACCTGCTGGCGGCACCCCTTTGCGAGGTGCACGATTGGAACGAGGTGATGGAAACGGTGATTGCCTGGATCGCCGAGCTTCGTGCGCTTCCCTACGTGGATACCGATCGGGTGTATCTCACGGGAAACAGCATGGGCGGCTACGGAACTTGGGAGCTGGCCAGCATTCACCCGGAGTGGTTTGCCGCCATTATGCCGGTGTGCGGCGGCGGGATCTGCTGGTTTACTTCACGGCTGAAGGACATTCCCGTACGTACCTTCCACGGACTTTTGGATAAGGTGGTAGACCCCGTCGATAGCTTGCAGATGGCCAAGGCGGTAAACGGCTTCGGCGGGCATTGTGAGCTGATCCTGTTCCCCCATTTGGAGCATAACTGCTGGGATACGGTGTATACCACCGAGGAAAACTACGACTGGCTTCTCAGTCATACCCTGCGTTCCTCGGAAGAGAAAAAGCAGAACCTCTCCGGGGAGATATACGGATAAAGGTGCGGCTTTATGAAAACAAAATCGCATTTACCTTTCCATACCCGTATCAAATACGCTTTGACGGGCTATAAAATGCGGAATTTTCTGACTGCATTCCGTAAGAAAGCGCCCAAGTACTTATTGATCGCCCTGCTGGTGCTGACCTTTTGCTACCTCTCCCTGCATCCCCTCCACAAGCTGAAGGTGAGGTTCTTTTTCACCCGCTCCTGCACCATAGAGGTCACGGTTCAGGGGCCCGGCGATCTTTCCCCAACCACCGAAAGCACTACATTTGTTGATGGCGATTGGGTTCAAAAAGGCGACAGCTACTACTATAAGATCGATGACGATAAAATATACCGTTATCGCCGAAGCTTCATGGACCAATGGGATTGCGAGGTCTCTGACTATAAGCCCTCCGACATAAGTACAGCTCTTTTTGACCGCAGCAATTGGAAACGGGCCGATGGAAGTCTGTTCGTTTGGGAATTGGACGATGAGGTTGAAAAGAAATTCAATAATTTTCACGACGTCTGTCTCAGAAGAGAAAACGGAAGGATCGCCATCGTGGGCTACCGTTTTTACGGCGGATTACGGTATGAGGTGGTTATCAGCTTTTCCCGATTCGGAATGACGGGGGTCACCCCTCCGTTCGAGGAGTGAGAACATACAAAAAATCCTTGCCCGAAATGCTTCGGGTTCTAAAGGACAGTTTTAACTAACAAAATAATAACCGAACAAACGGTTACTGTCAGAGGCTCCCTTGTGTAAAGGGAGCTGTCAGCGAAGCTGACTGAGGGATTGTTTTGGTGCCAATTCTAACTTTTTACAATCCCTCCGTCACGGCGTTGCCGTGCCACCTCCCTTTACACAAGGGAGGCTTTTTCTTTGCCTGCAAGTGCGCACTTACTCACCACTAATGCGGTGATAATTCAATAAAAAGTTTCAGCCTCCGACATGGTTTTTCTTATCGGAGGCTTTACTTTTATATTATGAGTTTTTATTTAACTCGAATCATTGCGGTTGTACCTCGTTTTCCCGTCGAGGAATTAATTCCCCAAAAGAAAATATCGAAACCTATTTCATACCAAAAACCGATATTATCTTCTGTGGTGTCAAAATTAGTTAATTGGACGAAATCATTTTCTTTTGCATATCGGTATACTTCATATACAAGAGCCTTTCCGATTCCTTGATTCCGACGTTCCGGTTCAACAAACACACTAATCCACAAACGAGTAGAATCGAGTGGAGCCTGCATACTGTCGGGGAATGCTATGATTGCTCCTTGTATATTTCCATTATCTCCTATCGCTACAAATCCCAAAAGGCTATTTGATTTGCTCAAAAAATATGCTTTTTTCTTATCATCATAAATATAAGTATCTATTGCTTGCTGTATTTCATCTGTTGTAGCTCGTTTGATGCGATCAAAAGTATTGTTGGGAATCAAAGTTTTACGTTCAACACGGTAACTAAAAAGATGATGATAGTTTCCATAAAGTAGGGGTTCATTCACATTATCTTGCTTTTTTCCATATGAATTGAGAGTGAAATTTTGATTAAACCAAAACAGGCTTGCTTCAACAGTTGCATTAGCAGAACCATAAAGATAAAGAACCTCAGATTGTTCTGCTTGACTTTTTATTTTATTCACCAGCTCGGTGGCAATACCCATTCTTCTGAATTTTGGATGTACGAAAACATTAATAATATACCAATACTTTCCAAAGAGAGGTTTCGGCACATCGCTTTCTGTAACAAGGATTCTGCCAATTATATTATCTGATTCATTAACTGCTACATATATAATTGCGTTTTCTCGGTCTTCTTTTTTTATCTTAGGAAATTGTTCTAAAACATAATCACTCTGTTCTTGATTGGCTTTGCAAATAGTAAAACAAGTATTGTTCATTAATTATCCTCCATAAGTTTTATGATTGATTTTGTAAACAAATAAATAAACAATACAAAGTTACTTGAAGTGCAAAGAACGTATATAAAACAAAAAGCCAAGAAATACGCACACGAACTCATGCATTTTATAAGAGTTCAATAGTTTTCTTGGTTCAATAAAATTATATTTCGTTCTAAGCACGTGGTCCTCCTTTCAAATGTATTATACCACAGGGAGTTCATTCTGTCAATGTCTTGTAATAAAAAAAGCCTTCGACAATTATCTTATCGAAAGCTTTTCTATATTCAATTTTTGTAAAAGTTCTATAACTGTCTTTTAGCACCCGAAGCTAAATGAGCAAGGATTTTTGATTTACCTTGTTTTGATCCAAAGCGCCTGGTAGGGCTGGAGCCATTCTTTTTCGTTGTCGTAGTTGTTCAGCAAAATGGCGCCGCCGTGGGGGAAGCAGGACGGGATGTCCTTCTTTTCGGCGCTGAAGTTGCACACCACGTACACCGTCACGCCCTCTGCGGTGCGGGTATAGACGGAAACATCGTCTTCGTTCCAAAGGAGCTTGAATTCCCCGTCGGCAAGTGCGGGAATGCTCTTCCGCAGCTCAAACAGCTTGCGGTAGAAGTTCAGCACAGACTTGGGGTCTTCCTCCTGCTCTGCCACGGTGAAGCCGGGGTCGATCTGGGTCTTCAGCCAAGGGGTGCCGGTGGTGAAGCCGCCCTCCTTCTCGGTGTTCCAAGGCATGGGCACTCTTCCGCAGTCGCGGCTGCCGTACTGCATTTTGGCGAGCAGCTCCTCATCCGTCCATTTGCCGGTAGCCTTCAGCTCGGCGTAGGCGTTCAAAGTCTCGATGTCCCGGTACTCCTCAAGGCTTTGGAAGGTAGGATCGTGGAGACCCAGCTCCTGGCCTTGGTAGATAAAGGGCACGCCCCGCATACCGTACAGCAGAGCCGCCAGCATGGTGGCGCTTTCGTAGGGATAGTTCTCCCTGTCCCCAAAGCGGGAAAGGGCACGGGGCTGGTCGTGATTTTCCATCACCAGCACGGGATAGCTGTCCTCCTTAAGACCTTCCTCCCATTTGGCGAGGATGTCCACAAAGGCTTTTTTATCCAAAGGCTCGGGGTCGAATTTATCGCCCCCCACACGCCCCAGCAGAAGATGCTCGAACTGGAAGGTCATGGTCAATTCTCCGCGAGCTTCTCCCGTAAGATCCAGCGCCTGGGCGGGGGTCAATCCCCAGGTCTCGCCCACGGTAAGTGCCTTGTGGGGCTCCAACGCCTTGACGTGAAGCTCGTGCAGGAACTCATGGAGACGAGGGCCGTTACCGCCTGCGTAGGGGCGGGTGAAATCCTTGGAAATATTGTTGATCACGTCGCAACGGAAGCCGTCCACGCCCATGTCCAGCCAATAGTTGATCATGTCCGCGATCTCTTGGCGCACCTTGGGGTTCTCCCAGTTCAAGTCCGGCTGTTTTTTGGAGAACAGATGGAGGTAATACTGCCCCGTAGCTTCGTCGTATTCCCAAGCGGAACCGCCGAAGGCCGCCGTCCAGCCGTTGGGCTCCTTGCCATCCACGGGGTCGCGCCAGATGTAATAGTCGCGGTAGGGGTTGTCACGGCTCTTGCGGCTTTCCACAAACCACTGATGCTCATCGGAGGTGTGGTTCACCACCAGATCCATCAGCAGACGGATGCCGCGGGAGTGCATCCCGTCCAACAGCTCCTTGAACTCCTCTAAGGTGCCGTATTCCGCCGCGATACCACGGTAATCGGAGATATCGTAGCCGTTATCATCCCCGGGGGAAGGGTAACAGGGGGAAAGCCAAACGGTGTTCACCCCCAAGGATTTGATATAGTCCAATTTGTTGATGATACCTCTCAGGTCGCCGATGCCGTCCCCGTTGGTATCCAAATAGCTCTTGGGGTAGATCTGATAGACCACCGCTTCTTTATGCCACTGTTCCATAATTTATCAATCCTTTCTAAACTGCTTTGCCAGACCACCCTCGGAGGTCTCGCGGTAGATCACCTTCAGATCCTTGCCCGTCTCGTACATGGTCTCTACGATCATGTCAAAGCTGATCATACGGGAATCCGCCAAAAAGTCTGCCAAATTCACCGCGTTCAAGGCTCGCATGGCGGCAATGGCGTTCCGCTCGATGCAGGGGATCTGCACCAAGCCCAGGATCGGGTCGCAGGTGAGCCCCAAATGATGCTCGATGGACATTTCCGCCGCGTATTCGATCTGGTCAAGATCCAATTCGTACAGCTCTGCCGCTGCGGCCGCCGCCATGGAGCAGGCAGTACCGATCTCCGCTTGACAGCCGCATTCCGCACCGCTGATGGAGGCGTTGGTCTTGATCAAGTTGCCCACGATACCCGCCGCGGCAAGGGCGTGAAGGATCTGCTCCTTGGTAAAGTTCCGCTTTGGCTGTAAGAACTTCAGCACCGCGGGAACGACGCCGCAAGCACCGCAGGTGGGGGCTGTAACGATCTCGCCACCGGAGGCGTTCTGCTCGCTCACCGCGTAGGCGTAGGCGCAGATCAGGCGGTTGGTTTTGGTCTCTTCGCTTTCGTCGATGTGCTTTTGGCGGTAGAGGTATCTGGCCTTCCGCTGGGTGCCGATGCCGCCGTGGAGGATTCCCTGGGCATCCAAGCCTTCTTTGATGGCCTTTTGCATCACGTCCCATACCTGAGAAAGGTATTCCCAGATCTCTTCCCCCTCGCATTCCTCTACGTACTGCCAGAGGCGGATCTCTTTCTCACGGCAATAACGGGAAATCTCGGTGTAAGAGTTCAGCGGATACACCTCGTCGTGCTTGGTGTATTGCTCCCCTTCCGCTAAGATCTCGCCGCCGCCCACGCTGTAATAGCGGGTGCGGGCGATCTCTTCCCCACCATGAAAGGCAAGGATGTCCATGGTATTGGGGTGAAAATCCGTAGGCGTTTCGCAATCCAAAACGATATCCAGTTCTCGTTCCCCAAACACCTCGCGGAGAATAAAATCCGTCATGTGCCCTCTCCCCGTTTTGGCAAGAGAACCGTAAAGGATCACGCGGTAAGCATCCGCCGTGGGATAA
>JAFYNA010000172.1 GCA_017549925.1 Clostridia bacterium
CACTCCAGCACGTAGGGAAGCTCCATCAGCACGCTTTCGATCTCAAAGGGCCCGATGCGGTAGCCGGAGGACTTGATCAGATCGTCGGTTCTGCCCACGTACCAATAGAAGCCGTCCTCGTCCTTCCATGCGGTGTCGCCGGTATGATACATTCCGCCCCGCATGGCGGCGGAGGTCTTCTCTTCGTCTCTGTAATAGCCCATGAACAGACCGTAGGGCTTTTGACCCTGGGGAATGCGCACGCAGATCTCGCCCACCTCACCCACAGAGCAGGGAGTGCCGTCCTCACGAACCACGTCCACGTCGTAAGCAGGGGAGGGAACGCCCATGGAGCCGGGACGGGGTGTCTCGCCGTAGAGGTTGCCGATGGTCAGGGTGGTCTCCGTCTGCCCGAAGGCCTCCATGATCTTCAAGCCCGTAGCCTCGAGGAACTTGTTCCATACCTCGGGATTCAAGGCCTCGCCGGCGGTGCAGGCGTAACGGATGGTGGAAAGATCGTATTTGGAAAGGTCGCACTTGATCAGGAAGCGGTAGATGGTGGGAGGCGCACAGAAGGTGGTCACGCCGCATTGTGCGAACAGGGGAAGCATTTTCTCCGGGTCAAACCGCTCGTAATTGTAAACGAACACGGCGCACTCGCAGAACCAACAGCCGTAAAGCTTGCCCCACAGCGCCTTGCCCCAGCCGGTATCCGACGCGGTGAAGTGCAGACCCTCGGGATCCACGCAATGCCACCAGCGGGCGGTGATGAGATGTCCCAATGCGTAACCGTGGTCGTGGGTCGCGATACGGGGATACCCGGTGGTGCCGGAGGTGAACAGCATGATCATGGGCTCCTCCAGCTTGGTCTCCACTCTGTCGAAACGCTTGGAGAAGCGGCGCACCTCGGTGTCGTAATCGTGCCAGCCCTCTCTGGAGCCGTTGACCATGATCAAGGTCTTGAGGGTGTCGCACTTGGCGGCCGCCTTTTCTGCCTCTTCTGCCACCTTACCGTCTGCGGTACAGCAGATGGCGGTGACCCCTGCCGCGTCAAAGCGGTAGACGAAGTCCTTTTCCACCAGCTGATTGGTGGCGGGGATGGCCACAGCCCCCAGCTTGTGCAGTGCCAGGATGGAGAACCAGAACTGATAGTGCCGCTTCAGCACCAGCATCACGCGGTCGCCCTTGGCGATGCCCAGGGATGCAAAATAGTTGGCGGTGCGGTTGACCTCATCCTGCAATTCCTTGTAGGTAAAATCTCTGCGGGTGAGGTCGTCATCCACCCAAACCAAGGCACGCTTGTTGGGGGATTTCTCTGCCAGCGCGTCCATAACGTCATAGGCAAAGTTAAAGTTTTCCGGCGGGTTGAAGTCAATGCTCTTCAGTCTGCCGTTTTCATCGATTTCCTCGGTAACAAAACGCTTGTAGACACAGTTCTCGTAGCGCTTGTTGTAAGCCACAGGATCGGAGAAGGAGTCTACAACGGGGGGCAGGAAGGGAGTCTCCTGGAGAACAGGCTGGTTCTCGGGGGTGCCTTCCTCCTTGTGAACGATGGCCAAGAACTTACAGTCCTTACCGCCCAAGGCAACCATACCGTGAGCATGCTCGGACTCATAGAAGATGCTGTCGCCCTCGTTCAGAATAAAGATATGGTCGTCCAGCTGGATCTTCAGCTGGCCCTCCAGCACCATGTCAAACTCCTGCCCCGGGTGGGTGGCCAGCTCAATGGGAGCGCTTTCCTTGGCGGAGTCATACACCGCGGTGACCACAAAGGGCTCGGAAAGACGGTTCTTCAAGAAGGGCGCCACGTGGCGGTAGTGGAAGCCGTCTCCCTTGCGGATGGGCATACCGCCCCCTGCACGGGTCAGGGTGAAGAAGCCCAGCTTGGGGTCAGTACCGGAGACCAGCTCCGAGAGGTCCATCTGCAACGTCAAGGCGCAGTTGTACAAGAAGTTAAAGTAAAAATCCTTCTCGCCCTTTTCCAACTCCAAGTATTCCTCTACGGTAACACCGCAGGCGGAAGCCAGTGTCTCGGGGGAGACGTCGGCATTGATGCGGGCCCATCTCAGACGTTCGGCGATGAGTTTGGTTTGCTGTTCCATGTTTTGTTACCTTCCTTTGTTTTGGTGAGTTGTGGTTTCCTTGCTTGGCGCCGTCTCGAGAGGAAAAAAGAAAGACTTTATCTGCAACGAGATAAAGTCTTTGAAACCAAAGGTACTTTACAACCACTCATTTGACACGTCAACCAACGTTCTTCCCTTTATACGGCGGAAACTCCGTCGAGACCTGACCGAAATAGGCTCAGCCCCGCGGCTCGGAGGTGATAAGCAATTACCGCGGCTCCTGCCTCGCACCAAACGGCAGGTCTCTGAAAACCGAAAAAGCAAATGCCCTTGTCCTCGTCATAGCTTTTATGAAGTTGCGGCAATTATAACACGATTTTTTGGGTTTGTCAATAGTTTTTTGCGATTTCGCTATCCCTTTTCGCTTATTTGTCGTAGCCCATCCAAGCGTCCATGGCGGTCAGACGGGTCTGGAGATAGCGGGAGATCACTTCTGTTTCCACCGCATCCGCGGCAAGGGCGGGATGCAGCTCCTTCTCTGTTTCCAAAAGCTCTGCTTCGATCTCTCCTTGCTGTTTGCGGAAGCTTTCGTACAGCAGGGCGGGGGAGCGGAACACTGTGGCGCGGAGCTGGGAATACCGCACCTTCAATTCCTCACCGAACACGGTACAGAGCCGTTTCCAAAGAAGGTTGTCTCCCTCGTAGGTCAACACCTCCCATTGGGAATAGGCGGGAACTCCCTCCGTTGCGGCGGTCTGCTTGCCATCCTCGGTAAGACCGTAGGCGGTATGCAGGGAGGAGAAGGAGGGCGTCCAGTGAACGCCGTCGGCGGTGGACCACAGCGTTCCTGCGGTATCTCCACTGCCGGAGCCGAACAGCACCGTCAGCAGGAAGTGATCCATCAGCGCGGTGAGATCGGTGTATTGGGAGAGCTGCTCTTTCATTTCGTCATCGGAGGATTGCCGCACAAAGCGGGAGAAGCCGCCAAAGCTTTCCTCTGCCCAAGCGGTGCTTTCCGTGGAGCAATACAGCACGGAGAAGCCTGCCTCGTCCTCCTCAAAGGTGGGGTTGGCCAGGAAGAGACACTGCTCGTTTTGCACGTCGGCGGAGATCACCGCCGTGGGACTGCCGTGGAAGCCCTCGTATGCGTAAGCCCAATCCCCTGCGGGAGGGGTCAGACGGTAAAGTCCCAAATAGGTATCTCCTCTGAATACCTGTACGGGATACCCGCCGATGGTGAGGGCGGGATACCATTCCGGGGAGTCGGAGGCACCGTCACGGAGCTGACGGCAGGCGTTCCAAAGCACCTCTGCCGCGGCGGCGCGGGCAAAGGTCAGGTCGGGCAGGCAGGGATCCAAGCGGTAGACCGCTTGCTCACCCCAGCCCAGATCCACGGGGAAGCTGTTGCCGTTCTTGATAAATTGCAGGGTAATTTCTTCTTTTTCCGTGCCTCGGGGGAGAGACGCGCCGTTTTCG
>JAFYNA010000173.1 GCA_017549925.1 Clostridia bacterium
CAGGGTCTAACTTGGGAGCTTATCTCACTCCCATCGGGGCTCTTGCAGGCATTCTGTGGATGAGCCTGCTTTCCCGCTACGGGGTGAAGCTCTCCTTCGGTAAGTTCTTAAGGTATTGCGCTCCCGTGGCCATCCTCTCCATGGCGGCGGCTATGCTGGGGCTGTGGTTGGTGATTTAGGGGAGCAACTAAACTTTTTTCTTTTCGAAAAAAGAAAAAAGTTTAACAAAAAAGAAAACCCATTGCCCAAAACTGTCGTTTTGGGGAGAAAAACACAAAGAACCTTCTGCTTTTTGCGGAAGGTTCTTTTTCACATGAAAAGTTTTTACGGAAGGGTACGGGGAACCGCTTTTTCAAAAAGGGGTTCCCCGCCTATCGTCAATTATTCTCTCGGAAGCAACGTAATCAAGCAAAGCTCCGGCGGGTTGCCGATGCGGGGGACGCGGGTGTTTTTTACCGCCAGCCCGCGGCTGACCAAAAGCTTGGTGCCCTCCAGATCGTAGATCCCTCCGGTATACTTGGGGAAGAACCCCACGTCCGGGGCTAAGAAGCCATCCCGCAAAAAGGGGAACCGCCATTGCCCGCCGTGGGCGTGACCGGTGAGCACCAGATCAAAGGGCAACCCGGCGTAATCTTTGGCCCGCTCGGGACGGTGGGTCACCAGCAGGGCGCATCTTCCCGGGCGCACCGCTTGGCAGGCCTGCAAAAGCTGGGCGCGGTATACCTTCTCTTGGTGCAAGGGATCCTCCACGCCGCAGAGCAGAAGCTGATTTTCACCAATCACCACCAGGGCGTTTTCCCCTGCCAGAACACGGACACCCGTGGCTCTTGCCGCCCGCTTTACCAGATCGTACCTGCCGGTTTTGATCTCGTGGTTGCCGGGGATATAAAAGGTGCGGAATTCCTTTTGGAACGCCCGAAGCGCCTCCAACCCGCCCTTTAAGGACACCCGCTCGTCAAAGGTGTCGCCGCCGAAGATCACCAGATCCGGGGCAAATTCACGCACCATGGCGAGGCAGTCAGCGTGCCCTTCTCCATGGAGATCGGAAAGGAATGCGATCTTAACGGGGGAGACCAGCCCTTCTGCGGGGAGAGAATAGGGAACCGCCTTTATAGACGGTTCCCAAATCTGTATTCTACTCATTTCTTGCGCAGGAAGACAATGATCAGTGCGATGCCTGCCAGGATCACAACCACGCAGATCACGATGATCAGGGTGGTGGAGCTGCCATCATCGTCGATAGGATCGATAAGGGTGCTTTCGGTGGTGGATTCCGCCTCGGAGGATTCCTCCTCGGGCTGGCTGCTCTCTTCTTCCTCCTCCTTGCTTTCCTCACCGGGACCGGGGGCGGGGTTGGGATCGAAGGGCTCGCCCTCGGGAAGCTCCAGCTCACCGTACAGTTTGTTCTGATCTACCTTGTAGGTAACGCAGGTGATCTGCTCTGCTCTGTAAAGATCGCTTTCCAGAACCTTCTTGGCGTTCTTGCCGGCGATCTTCTTGATGGCCATGTGCAGATCCTTCAAAAGCTGTCCGTCCATCTTGCTGTCTGCTACGGACTCCTTCAGCTGTCCGATCAATGCTACCAGCTCTTCGCCCTCCTGAGCGGAAATACCGTTCAAGGGAACCAGCACGTCGTTGATTCTGCCTGCCATGTAGTCCAAGGCCGTCTTGATGGCCAGATCGGGATCTAAGAAGGGGGTGATGGCATCGTTGCGGTATACGGTTTCCAGCAAAGCGGGGCCTGCCTTGTCCTTCAGATAAGCGGAGCCTTCAAAGTAGCAATCGCCGTATGCGCCGTAAAGGTTGTCCTCTACTGCTTGACGAACCATGTCGGAAGCGCCCAGACCTGCCATGAACACGCCCAGACCGGTAACGATCATACACTGATCGCCGCCCAGCGCTACCTGCGCCTTGATATCATCGCCGAAGCCGTCGCCGTATGCCATGGGATGGAGAATGTCGATCCAGTCGTTTTCCATCCAGGTCACGTAGTCCTGATAGTTGTACTCGGTAGCGCCGTTCACGGTGGCAACAACGTCTGCGGAGATCAATACCTCGGGACGAACACGGTCAACCATTTCACGGACTGCTTTTACCATTTCGGTAACCTGGGACATACGGAACTTCTTCCAATCCTCCCAGTAGCTTGCAGAGGTGTCGTAGGTGGGGGTCACGCCGTAATGATACTGCTCCTCGAACTTATCGAAAGCAGCCTGGGTGTAACCGAAGTCCAGATCGCCTCTGGTGTAGTAACGGATGTAGTCCAATTCAAAGCAGTCAATATCGTAGTTACGGATGATGTATTCGTAGAAGGAAACCAGATATTCCCGTGCCTCATCGTTGGCGGGGTCGATCATCATGAAGTCATCGGGGTTGTTGGGGGTGCCCTTTTGGCTGAGAGAAAGCCATTCCGGCTTCTTGTATGCGATACAGTCAGAGTAATAGGAAGCCTGGCTGTGGCCTACCTCCATGATGGCCATCCACAGATGGCATTCCATATCGTACTTGTGGCAGGCGTCAACGTAGGCCTGCAGAACGTCGTAATTGAAGGTTTTGATCCGCTGGAACAGGCAGTCTGCGGGGGTGTTCATGATCACGCCGTTGTTGAAGTTGCCTTCCACGCAGATAGTGTTGATGCCCGCGTCGTGCAGCTCTTTTACGTAAGCCTCCACTTCCTTTGCGCTCTTCTGGGAGGGACGAACCCAAGCGGCGCGGTACTGTACGGTGTAGCTTTCGGAGATGGAGTAGCGGATGGCGTTGGCTTTGTCGGTGATCTCTGCGCACTGTGCCGCAAACTCATAGTCGCCACTGCCGTCCTTGTGAGCGGCAAGGGCTTGGGCGAGGGCCTCCTCGGCCTCCTTGATGGCCGCCTCCAACACGTCGTACTGAATGTACATGAAGTTCTCCTTGGCGTTTTCCAGCAGAGGTGCCAGCTCGCCCAGAATCACGCCCATGCCCTTTTTAAGGCTTTCAGCGCTGTAGCTGAAGGTAACGGTCTTGGTGGCGGTGTCGTACTTTGCCGCCATGCCCAGAAGCACGTTGTTCTGCAGCCAATCCAGAGAGGTACCGTGGCCGGAAACCACGAAGCCGTTCTTGGGAATGGGGGAGTTGTTGCCGCCCATGCTTACCACGACGCCGTCTTCAACGATGATCTCGTAGCCGTATTCGTTGGTGCCTGTGGTGGTGCCTTTTCCGGAGGTGTAGATCACCAGATAGTTTTCACCGCGGACGGCGTTGATGGCGTTGTAGGTCTTTTCTACGTCGTAGAAAACCTCACCTCTTGTGTCGATGGGCTCGGTGGAAACGGTGAGGGTCATGGTACGCTCGTTATAATATACGTAATCGCCCACGTGGATGTTTTCCTTGATCCAGGTGCGCATAGCGCCCGTGCTGGCTTCGTGACCGGAAACAACGAAACCGCCCTCGGGGATCGTATTGTTGTTGCCGCCTACGGAAATAACCACGTTATCCGCGCCGACTACGGCCTCGCCGCCCCATTCGTTGGTGGCGGTGGTTGCGCCGTATTCGCTGGTGTAGACGATCAGCTGGCCGGTACCGCGGGAGCAGTTGATGCCGTTCAGCTTCTGTCTTACCTCTTCTGCGGATACCGCAAAGGGCAGGGAAGCCACCAGCAACAGAACCGCCAGCAGTGCGGGCAGCAGTCTCTTGCAAAGTCTCATAGTATTTTCTCCTTGTTATGTTTTTTTACGAGAGAGAAACTTTTGGAAAAGTTTCTCTCTCGTGCTCTCTCATCAAAACTTTCCCTATAAGAAATATAATAAAATGCGTCGCTCACCGGGATTCATTCCCGGTGAAAAGACTCCGATCAAGTTTTTCCGACGCAGGAGGAAAAATTTGCGGCTTGCCGCAAACCCCGTAAGGGGCCCGCGCCTCGCGGAAGAGGCGCGAAACCACTTGAAGTCGCAAGACTTCAAGTGAGAGCGAAGCGATTACACGTTGAATCTAAACAGTACGATGTCGCCGTCCTGCATTACGTATTCCTTGCCCTCGGAGCGAACCAAGCCCGCTTCCTTGCAAGCAACGTAGGATCCCTTTTCCATCAGCGCGTCAAAGGCAACCACCTCCGCACGGATAAAGCCGCGTTCAAAGTCGGAGTGGATCTTACCTGCCGCTTGGGGTGCCTTGGTGCCTCTTACGATGGTCCATGCACGTACCTCAGGCTCACCTGCGGTAAGGTAGCTGATATAGCCCAGCAGATGATAGGAGGCGCGGATCAGCTTGGCAAGACCTGCCTCGGTGACCCCAAGATCCTCTAAGAACGCCTGCTGTTCTTCCTCGTCCAGCTCTGCCAGCTCTGCTTCAATGCCTGCGCATACGGTGATGATCTCCGCGCGCTCCCCTTCAACTGCCTTGCAAAGGGCGTTGTAATAGGGGTTCTCGGTGGGCTCCTTTGCCAGATCGCCTTCCGCCACGTTGGCGCAGTAGATCACCGGCTTCCAGGAGAGCAGGGGCAGATCAAACAGCTCCGCCTTCTCCTCGTCGGAAAGCTCCACACTGCGGGCGGGCTTGCCGTTCTGCAGGGCGTCGCCGATGCGCTCCAAGGCGGGAAGAATGGCCAAGGCAGACTTGTCTCCCTTGCCTGCCTTCTTCACGCGGTCGATACGGCGTTCCAGCAGCTCCATGTCGGAGAGGATCAGCTCGGTGTTGATGATGTCCACGTCTCTGGCGGGATCTACGCTGTCCTCCACGTGGATGACCTCACTGCCGCCGAAGCAACGCACCACGTGTACGATGGCGTCCACCTCGCGGATGTGGGAGAGGAACTTGTTGCCCAAGCCCTCGCCTTGCGCCGCGCCCTTTACCAGACCGGCGATGTCTACGAACTCGATCACGGCGGGGGTCACCTTCTTGGGGTGATACATCTCCGCCAGCTTATCCAGCCGTTCGTCGGGAACGGCAACGATGCCCACGTTGGGGTCGATGGTACAAAAAGGATAGTTTGCGCTTTCCGCACCCGCCTTGGTCAAGGCGTTAAAAAGGGTGCTTTTTCCCACGTTGGGAAGACCGACGATGCCAAGCTTCATAACGAAAGGTTACCTCTGTTTCTTCGATGTGAATGTATCAAATCTCATAATTTCCTATTCTATACTATACACCATTTTTCTGCAGATTGCAATATACAATTTTGTTTCATAATTCTTTTTGAATAAAATTTACACTTTCTTGCAAAAACCTATTGACAACAAGGAAATGATGTGGTATAGTGTTATCGTAAAGAACGACAAAAATAACAAGAGTAGAAATAGGAGGTTTCTCTATGGCAACCCGTATTCTTTGCATCGATGACGACAGCAATATTTGCGATCTTCTCTGTATGTATTTGCAGAAGGAGGGGTATGAGGTACGCACCGCTCAGGATGGGCTGGAGGGCATCAGCCTGTTCCGCACCTATGAGCCCGATCTGGTACTTCTGGATATTATGATGCCCCGTATGGACGGCTGGCAGGTATGCCAGGAGATCCGTAAGCAGTCCTCCAAGCCCATCATCATGGTGACCGCCAAGGGCGAGACCATTGACAAGGTGCTTGGCTTAGAGCTGGGGGCCGACGATTTCATCGTCAAGCCCTTTGATATGAAGGAGGTCTGCGCCCGTATCAAGGCGGTGCTTCGCCGCTACGCCAAGCACGACAACGCCGACGGCGAGGTGATCAAGTTCGATAATTTGGAGATCTCTCTCCAGAAGTATGAGCTGAAGATCAAGGGCAAGCCCGTGGATCTGCCCCCCAAGGAGCTGGAGCTGATCTACTTCTTGGCTTTCAATTACAACCGCGTGTTCACCAGAGATCAGCTGCTGGATAAGGTTTGGGGCTTTGATTATTTGGGCGACAGCCGTACCGTGGACGTACACATCAAGCGTCTGAGAGAGAAGCTGGAGGGTGCCTCCGAGAAGTGGACCTTGAAGACTATCTGGGGTGTTGGCTATAAGTTTGAGGTAGCCGAGGAGTAATTCCTACCCAAAAAAATCGCATGACGTGGCGGGGCATCCTTTTTGGGGTGTCCTGCCATAAATCTTTTCAAAAAGAGAAAGGAGTGCTTCCTCTTTGTTGTCCTCTTTTGCGGAAGGACTTTATACCGCTTCTCCCTCGGCGGGAGTGGTGGTGTCTATTTCCGCCATTTTGTTTTTCGGCTTCGCCATGACCCGTATCACCAAGCTTTGCCGTCTGCCCAACGTAACGGCCTACATTCTCACGGGAATTCTGCTGGGGCCGTACTGCCTGGATCTGATCCCCGCCGCCGTTTCGGAGGGGATGGACTTCCTTTCCGACGTAGCCCTTTCCTTTGTGGCGTTTTCCATCGGAGAATTCTTCCGCCTTTCCGTTTTGAAGCAGAACGGGGGAAGGGTGCTGTTGATCGCCTTGGCGGAAGCCACCCTGGCCTCCGCATCGGTTTTCCTGCTTTTATACTTTGTGTTAAGATTGCATCTGGCCTTCTGTATCGTCCTTGCCGCCTTGGCGGCGGTGACTGCCCCCACCTCCACCGCCGTGACCATACGGCAGACCGGGGCGAAGGGCGTGTTCGTCAACACTCTTTTGCAGACCATGGCCTTGGACGGCATCTTTGGGCTGGCGGCGTACAGCGTGGCGCTGTCCCTTGCCATGTCCTTGCTTTCTCCCGGCGGTGGAATTGCTTTGGGGGACGTGCTGTTCCCCTTGGTGGCAAATCTGGGTGCTCTGCTTTTGGGCGGCGTGTTCGGTATTTTGATGAAGTGGCTGATGCCCACCAAGCGTTCCACGGATAACCGTCTCATCATTTCCGTCTCCCTTTTGGCGGCCTTCTGCGGTGTCTGCGCCGTGCTGAACATCTCTCCCTTGCTGGGCTGTATGTCCATGGGAACGGTGTATATCAACACCACCGACGACAGCAAGCTGTTCAAGCAGTTGGGCTATTTCAGTCCGCCCATCCTTTTGATCTTCTTCGTTTGCAGCGGCCTGCGCTTCGATTTGGGCGCATTGTTCTCCACTGCGGGAGGCATCGGAGGAAGCTCCCTTTTGGTGGTGGGCGTATTCTATTTTGCGGTGCGTATTGTGGGTAAGTACATAGGCGCATTCTTGGGATGTAAGCTGGTAAGGCTGCCTGCCAAGGTCTGTAACAATCTGGGCTGGGCGTTGATTCCCCAGGCGGGAGTGGCC
>JAFYNA010000174.1 GCA_017549925.1 Clostridia bacterium
CAGTACGTCCCAGCCGGAGCAGTTATAAAAGGCATAGGGACCAATAGAAGTGATCCCCTCGGGCAGCTCCCCGTAGGCAAGGGCGCGTACCAGCGTGCCATCATACTTCATCAGGAAGGTGCCGTCGGCGTACAAAACCGGGTTGTCCTCTGCCACCGTCAGCTCCTTCAGATTGGGCATAAACCCAAAGGCATCTCCGTATACGCTTACCAGCGTGGAGGGCAAATGCAGCTTCTCAAGATTGTCCAAACGGCTCAGAGCAAAGCTTCCCAGGGAAGTGATTCCTTCGGGAAGTGTCAGCTCCTTCAGATTGGAGCAACCGGAAAGCAAGCTTTGCCCCAATTCCGTCATTCCTGCAGGAAGCCGCAGGGATTCCAGATTCTTACAGTCGTAAAAAACTTCCGTGCCCAAGGTTGTGATGGTATCCGGCAGGATAGCGGAGGTGATACCGGAATTTTTGAAAGCCGCCCCGTCGATCTGCTCCAAGGCGGGAGGGATCTCGATATTGGAAAGCGCGTTGCAATTATAAAATGCACCGTAACCGATCTTTGTAACGGTGGAAGGCATTCGGAATTCTGCCAGCGAGGTGCATTTGTAAAAAGTGTGGGATTCAATGGTGGTTATCCCTTCCGGCAGGCTGACCTTGGTAAGGTTTTCGCAGCCCAAAAATGCCCAGGTTCCCACGGAGGTGACCTCATCCCCCAAAATGGCTTCCGTCAGCCAGTCGGCGTAGCAGAAGGCGTAAGCGCCGATGGCGGTGATCCCTTCCTTGGGAATGGTACTGCCCTCGTAGCCCTGGAGCAGAACCCCGTCGGCGGTGATGAGACAGTTGTTTTCTATCCGCAGGTACTCATTCCCGGGGGCAAAGGTCAATTCTTCAAACTTTTCACAGCCCACCACAGGGGCGTGGGTCATGTGCTTCACCGTGGAAGGGATCTCCACCGATTTTGCGTTTTTGCAATCGTAGAAGATGATCCCGGTGATCTCTTCCAGCCCCTCGGGGAGGATTACGGTTTCCACGTAAGGACATTCATCGAACAAGCCGCCCACTTTTTTCAGCGTAGAGGGCAGAACCACTTCCTTCAATTTTAGGCAATAAGCGAAAGCCGTGCCGTGCATTTCCTCCACGCCCTCGGGGATCACCATCTTCTCTACGGCATCACAGCCGTCAAACCCGCCGTGGATGACCCGCAGAGTGGAGGGCAGGGTGATCTCTCTTAAATCAAATCCGTTGAAGAAATAGAACCCGCCGATCTCTTTCACACCCTCCGGGATCACAAGGGTCTCCGGGACGGTGTAGGCAAAAGCCATGGAATCAATTCCCACGATGGGATAACCGCCCACCTCCGCCTCTATAACGATGTCTTTTTCCCATCCGTCATATTCCAGCAGGGTAGCCTCGCCGTCCTTGATGGCAAGGCGGTAGTCGCCAAACTTTTCTATTGCGTATCCGTCTTCACGGTATCTGTCGCCCCAATCGTCTCCCTCGCAGGCGACCGCTTCTTCGGTGAAAAAGACGGGATTCACCACCGCAAGCAACGCAACGCAAAGAACCAAACATAACGTCTTCTTCACAAAAGACACCCCTTTCTATCTTAATAAAGTTCCTTTATTTCTTTTTTCTGATAACCAAGATCACCGCCACAGCGGCAACCAATACCACGGCGATCCCCACGGGAATCCAGGGGAAGCTGCCCTCAGCAGGCTCTTCCGTCTTGCATTCCGTCTCGCCGGAGGCGGAGGATACCTGTTCCTCCACGCTTGCTTCGGCGCTTTCTTCTTCGGAGACTGCTTCGGATTCTTCCTCGGAAACCTCTTCAGAGACCTCCTCCGACACTTCCTCCGAGACCTCCTCGGATACTTCTTCGGAAACTTCTTCGCTTACCTCCGGCGGATCTACGGGATCCACGGGCGGATCCACAGGATCCTCCTCATTGGGATGGGGAACACCCCAAACGATCTCGCCCTTGAAATTGGGGGAGATCCAACGTTGATTCCAACCGTTGGGGCAGGAATCAGGCGCACATTCCACCTTTTTCAAGTTGGGGAAGTAGTCTACCGCAGACAGCTCCACCATGGTGGCGTTGGGAAGGTATACGTATTCAAGACTGTCACAGTTCTGGATAGCGGCGTATTTGATAACCTTTACGCTGTCAGGGAGGATCAGCTCCTTCAACGAATTGCAGTTATCAAACGCACGGTTTTCTATGGAATACAGGGTTTCGGGCAACGCAACGGAACGCAACTGAGCTTGATCCGCTAACGCTTTTTTGCCCAACGCGGTAACAGTGTATCCGTCGATGCTTTCCGGAATTACCAGATCAGTCGCATTGCCCAGATATCCAACGATATGAGCTTCTCCGTCCACCACCTGATAGCGGAAATCTCCGCTGATCTTGTAGATGTCCGCAGGACGGATCTCCTCGCCCCAGTGGACACGGAAACTGAGGAAATATCCATCGGTTAATTGCGACCACCCTTCCGGGGCGCTTGACGGCTGCGCGTAGACGTCCCGCAAATAGACACAATGCTGAAAAGCAGAGCTTCCCAGGCTGATGAGCGTTTCGGGAAGGAATATGCTTTCGATAGTGGAAGAGGAAAAAGCATAGGATTCAATCGCCTTCAAGGTCAAAGGAAGAACGATCTCAGACACCTTTGCGGCTTCAAAGCCGTATGCTTGGATCCTCTCTACTCCCTCGGGAATGATCAGGGGCTCTTCTTGGGTATACCCGTAGAAAGCATACGAACCGATGACTTTTGTCTCCCGGGGAACCTCTCCCTCGGAGAGTGCCGCCACCAAAGTGCCGTCCTTTTTCATCAGGAAGAAGCCATCCAAGTAGAAATTGGGATTGCTCTCGTCCAACACGACCTCCTTCAGGTTGGGAAGAAAACCGATGGCGTTCGGTTCATATGTCTCCAGCCCTGCGGGAAGCACCAAACGCTCCAGAGAATCCAATCCGCTCAGCGCCCAACGGTTCAGGGTGGTGATCTTTTGGGGAAGCTCCAGCTCCTTCAGATTCGTGCACCCGGAAAAGATCAGCTCCGGCAGGGAAGTCAACCCTGCGGGAAGACGAACCGTCTCCAACTGTTTGCAACCTCGCAAAGCTTCTTCTCCCATAAATTCCACCGTTTCGGGGAAGATGGCGGAGGTAATGGCGGTTTCAAGGAATGCGGAGTCGCCCACTGTCTTGAGCGCGGCGGGGATCTCTACGTCCAGAAGATTGCAGTACCGGAAAGAACCGTTGCCAATGTCCGTTACCGTGTCCGGCAGATCCATGGTCCGTAAGGCCCTGCAAAATTCAAAAGCAAGCGCATCAATGGAAAGCAAGCCTTCGGGAAGGTTCACCGTCTCCAACTCGCGGCAATGGCCAAACGCTTGATTGCCGATGGAGGTGACACCTGCGGGCAGAGTGACCTCCTGCAAGCCCTTGAAGGCGTAAAAGGCGTACATGCCGATCGTCGTGATACCGCTTGGGATCTCAAACCCTTCCATAGCCTGCAAAAGCACGCCGTCGGAAGTGAGCAGACACCCGTTTTCCACGCGGAGGTACTCGCTCCCCGGGGCAACGGAGACGGTTTCCGTCTGCTCGAAATTCACGATGGGGGCACAGCTCATGGAACGGATGGAAGCAGGCAAGACCACCGAGGTGATCTGATCACAATCCTTGAAGAGATATCCCGTCACCGTTTCCAGATTCTCGGGCAATACCACGTTCTCCAGCTCGGGACAGGTGTTGAACAGATTGTTCACTTTTTTCAGCGTGGAAGGCAGGGTCACTTCCTTTAGCTTCTCGCAGTTGTAGAAGACAGTATCGTACATCTCTTCCACTCCCTCGGGGATCACGACCTTTTCCAGCTGATCCATGTTGGTAAAGGCGCCGTGCAGAACCCGCAAGCTGTTCGGGAGAACGATCTCTTCCACAGAGCTTTGCTCAAATACCCCATCGCCCATCTCCACAACGCCTTCGGGAATCACCACCCGCTTGGCGCCGCATCCCTGAAAGGCGAGGTCGGCTATTTCCACCAGCTTGTAAGGCCCGATGACAGAATCGAGAATTACTTCGTCCTGGCCGCGATCATTGTAGTACAGCAGAACAGCCTCCTCCCCTTTGACGGCACAGTAATAGTCGCCGTGGTCGTATTCTTCATACCCTTGTTCGTAATACGATTCCCCCGGGTACGCTCCGCACGCCACGGCTTCTTCGGTGAAAAAGACGGGATTCACCACCGCAAGCAACGCAACGCAAAGAACCAAACATAACGTCTTCTTCACAAAAGACACCCCTTTCAAGTCGTTTTTTCTTTATTTTACCATAGAAAGTATGAAGAAACAAGAAACAAAGCATGAAAAAACGTCCTGTGGGCAAATTTCTGCGTTTTTTACATGGTTTGTCTGTTTTTTTGTGCAAAATTCACAAAACAGAAAAAACCCTTGACAAGGGGATTTTTTTGTGCTATACTCCTTCTACCGAACAAGAACAAGTGTTCGATGTTCGCGAAAGAAGGACGCCGCATCGGTTACGCTCCATCCGATACGGCGATGAGATGCAAGCTTAGTTTTTGAGAAGAAAGGAAACAAAATGGACAGCTACACCAAATCCGCAGAAAAAATGTTGGAAAGAAGCACCCTTGTGGAGGTTGCGCAGGACACTCTGGAGGACGAGATCCGTTTTTTGGAGGGAGAGCTTGCCGCCGCAGGGGAGATGGCGGGGGCACGCCGCGCACGGCTTGCCGCAAAAATAGAGGACGTGAGACATCGTCTGCGCGCCCTCTATGAAGAAACGGAACGGATGGACCGCGGGTTCGCCGTGCTGACGGAATACCAGCGGGATCTTCTGGAAAAATTTATCATCCACCGCAACAAGGATTGCGTGGAGGAGCTGGCGGAGATCCACCAAAAGGAACGCTCCGCCCTCTACCGCGACAGAAAGAAGGCCTTGGAGACCTTCACCCTGGCGGTGTACGGCGCACTTTAAACGCGGCTTAACATAGCCTTCTCGGCTTCGCCAAACAAGTCTTCCGTCAGCCCCGTGACCTCCAAAACTCTTGCGGCAAAGGGAAGCCGCTCTCGGTAGGTCTTGGGGGCGTGGGCGTCACTGCCCCAATAAAGGGTGTTGCCCACTTCCTTGGCGATGCGGAAGAAACGGATGTATTCGTAGTTCTCCAGCTCCTCGGGCGGGACGCAGGCAAACTCGGAAAGGTTCAGCTCGATCCAAACCCCCGCCTCCTTGGCAGCGGTGAGAGCGTCCTTCAGCTGGGCGTCGGTGAGATACCGATACACCTCGTTCTTGAACTGCCAGGGCATACAGCAGGGCACCATGGGGTGGCAAAGTCCTACGAACAGGCCACGCTTGGGATGCTTGCAAAGCGCTTCAAAGCTCTTCAGCAGAAAGCCTGCCATCTCCCGCGGAGCGGTCTGATCCTCCGGGATCACAAAGCCCTTCATGTGTACGTGGTCGTGGGGGACGATGATATAGTCGGCGTATGCCGCCGCCTCCTCGTCGATGCCCAAGAGGAAGTTGGCAAACTCTCCCTCTGCCCCTTGCAAAACCTTTACGGAGGTGGGATGCTCCGCCAGATAGTCCGTCAGCTGTTTTTTCTGCTCCGCCAGACGCTCAAAGGGCTGCTTGCGGTACCAGGAGGATGCTCCCTCCACGCCGGATGCCCAGCTGTGATCCGCAAAGCCCAGCAGGGTTTGGCGGTTTTCCTCCGCCGCTTGGATGTAGAGCGGGAAGAACGCTTCCCTGGATGCGCAGTCGGAAAGGTGGGTGTGTACGTGCAGATCGTAACGCATAAAGTGCCTCCTATGATCATGAATATATGCGAGAGGGAAACTTTTTTGGGGAAAAAGTTTCCCTCTCGTGCTCTCCCTTCAAAAACCTTCTCTCCAAAACCGTTTGATAAAACGGGTTTGGCAATAAAAGTTTCTTGGAAGATTCTTAAGAAACCTTCTTTTCAAAGAAGGTTTCTTAAGCGTTCTCCTTGTTCCTGTATAAGCAAACGGGAACGCCGCGAAGCGTCCCCGTTCTTTTTTCGTTATTCTCGGGGAATCAGTCCGCTTTCGGGATCGGTCAGTTCCAGCAGAGATTCATACAGCTCCACAGTCTTGGGGTAGGTGCCGCGCATCTGCTCCATCAGGGTGTCCATATCGATCTTCTTTACGTCCACGCCGGGAGTGGGCTTTACAATGAGACCTTCCCCGGGCGTAAAGGTGCTCGAGGAGGAGATTGCGATCTCCATGAGACCTGCAATGGAAGCGGTCAGTGTCATGGTGTTCACGGTTCCTGCATCGATCTCCTGGTAAGTACCCTCGACGGTGATGGGCACGGAAAGTGCCATTCCCTCCACTGTCACAGAGGTATCCACGTTGCCCTTGTAGGTGATCTTTCCGGAAGCATCTGCGGTGACCATCAGCCCTGCGGTGGTGGTCGTATCCCCCTCCGTGGAGGTGAGATCGATCTTCATATTGCTTGCCGCAACGGTAAAGGTGCAATCGGTCTGATTCACTACCGCGCCATCCTGCTCGGCAGAGTACTTCAAGGCGGTCACTGCGCCGTTTACGGAGAGATTGAATTTGGTCACGTCCGTTTCTGCGCCGTTTACCACGGTGGAAAGCTTCAGCTGGTAGTTCTTGCCTGCCGCAACGTTCAAAACCATGACCACGGTGGTTTCGGTTCCGGAGACCTCAATGCCCTCGCTGTTCAGCAGATCGCCAATGCCCAAAAGGTCGGTCAGCCCGCTTTCAGCCATGGCCTGATCCAAAGCCTCGTCGAAGGCCTTGGCGGTATCGGGATCCATGGTGATGGTGTAGGTGTCCACCACGTCACTCTTGGCGATGAGGATCATATCGTCGGTGAAAAGCCCCTTGACGGCAGCCTCTAAGTCGGCAAGCGCCCGGTCGGGAATGCCGCCGATCTCCAAGCCGCTCATCGAAACGGTGATGCCGCCGCCCACAGCGGTGAAGGGCTCTTCCTGCACACCGGGGAGCAGAACGTACTGCAGAGTCTCGTCGGAATATTCCTTAAAGGGGATCTCTTCTCCTGCGGCAAACCAAGTGCCATGGGCATTGCAGACTCCGTCGACCATAACGGTTACGGTTTCCTTACGCACGGGCTGGTCGCCGATCATACTTACGTCCATAGCGGAAAACTTTTGAATGGCAAAGATCTCCGTCTCAGTGCCGTCCTCTTCGTTGGTGACGATGGAGAACAAAGGCATCCCGAAGGTGGATTCCAGCGGCTTAAAGTAGTCCCCCAACGTGCTCAAAGCCTCCCAGAACAGCTCGGCGTGGGTGGGCCCCTTAGGGGCTTCGCTGCTTTCATTGCCTACCTGTTCCGTCTGGCAGGATGCCAGCAAGCAGGGAAGACACAGCAGAATGGCCGCCAAAGCCAGGGATAAGATTTTTTTCATTTCATTTCCTCCTTTTTATGCTTCGCGTATAGCGTTTTCTCTTTGCGGGAACGAACGTAGATCGCCAACGCTATACAGCCAAAGGCAAAGAGCATCCCCGAGACGGCACCTGCGCTGTCGATCAGCACGTCCGTCAATCTGCTCGCTCTGCCGTCGGAAAAGAGCTGGATACCCTCGTCCGCAAAGGCCGTCAGCACGGCGTATCCCATAGGTAGGGTCAAGAACCACCTCTTCTTTGGGGTGAACCGCCTTACGGTAAAGCAGGCGACACAGCCCAGCAGGGCAAATTCCAAAAAGTGAGCCGCCTTCCGCACAAATCTGACGATATTATCCTCGGTGGGCTCCACCTTTACCACGGGTAAAAGCTGCTCCACGGAGGGGCGAACGATCTCCACCACCGCGCCGCTTTGCTTGGCGGATTCCTCTCCGCCCTTTAAGGAATTGGAGAAGATAAAGATCTGGCACCCCAAGGTCAGTAAGATCAAAAGTATGGTCACGGCGCGTCGCTTGTCAAACTGCTTCATGTAACCGCGCCTTTCAACAGCTCTTCCGCCGCTTTGCGGACGGTATCTGTCACCTGAAGGCCGCCCATGATGCGGGCCAGCTCTCCGATGCGTTCCTCGTAGTCCAAAAGCAGGACCTCTGTCTGGGTTCTGCCGTTTTCTTCCTTCTTTGCAATGCGGTACTGATGGAAGGCGCAGGCCGCCAGCTGTGCCGCATGGGTCACGCAGATCACCTGGGTCTTGCCCCCGGAGGCGATCTGTGCCATCATCCGCCCGATCTTCTCGTTGGTCTTGCCGGAGATACCGGTGTCGATCTCGTCAAAGATCAGGGTGGGGGTCTGTATCACGTCTGCCAGCACGCATTGCAGACAGAGCATAATGCGGGAAAGCTCACCTCCCGAGGCGATCTTCCCGATGGGACGGGGTGCTTCGCCTGCGTTGGCACTGACGGAGAAATCAATGGCATCCATCCCGTAGGGAGTAGCATCCCCCGGCAAAACGCCGATGATAAACCGCACTTTGGGCATATCCAGCTCTGCCAAAGCCTCCTGCACCCGTGCAGAGAGGATCTCTCCGCCGCGGATACGGGCATCGTGCAAAGCCTTTCCCGCCGTTCTCAGCAGGGCTTCCTTTTCCTTTAAGTCTTGCTCCAGCTGCCGGTCCTCGCCGCTGTTTTCCAGCAGGGCAAGATCTGCGGCGGCCTTCTTCAGCTTTTCTGCCAGACCCGCTTCGTCGGTTCTGTATTTCCGCTGTAAGGCAGAGAGCTTTTCCAAGCGATTCTCCACCACCGTCAGCCGTTCCGCCGTGTCCTCGCGGTCGGAGGTATAGGGGTAAAGGCTGTCTGCCAGATCCGTCAGCTCCGCCTTCACGTCCTCCATGCGGGCAAGATACTCCTTGCATTCCGGGAGAATGGAGGAAAGCCGCTTTACCGCCTGCATGGCGGTTTTCAGCTGTGCAAGGGAGGAGAGGTCGCTTCCGTACAAGGCACCGTAGGCCTCGTGAGCGTTCTCCGTCACCTTCTCGCTGTTGGCCAGCAAGGCGTGTTCGGCAGTCAGCTCCGCTTCCTCGCCGGGGCGGATCTTGGCCTGCTTCAGCTCTCTGACCTGATATTCCAGAAGATCCCGCCGTTCCGCAAGCTCTTCTGCTTTTTCTTTTCGTTGCTTCAATTCCCGCCGCAGGGTCAGACATTCTCCGTAAAGTCTGCCGTATTCCGCCAAAAGCTCCTCGTTTCCGCAGAACTTATCCAGCAGATCTCTCTGCTTGTCCTGGTCGGCAAGGCTTTGGGTGTCCTGCTGGCCGTGAATGTTCAAAAGCAAAGCCGCCGCCTCTCTCAGCTTGGAGAGGGGAACGGTTCTGCCGTTGATCTTAGCGGTGCTTCTGCCGTCAGAGGTGAGTCTGCGGCTTAAAAACAAAGCTCCCTCCTCCTCGGCGGAAATATCCATCTCCCCGAGAACCGCCTCTAAGTGGGCAGGCAGCTCAAATACGCCTTCCACCAAAGCAAAGTCCTCCCCGGAACGGATCAGCTCTCGTTCGCCCCGCGCTCCGCAAAGCAGACCGATGGCGTCGATGAGGATGCTTTTACCGGCGCCGGTTTCCCCCGTAAAGGCGCAAAAGCCTGCCGAGGGCTCAAGATCAAGCCTTCGGATCAGGGCGATGTTTTCGATATGAAGGGATGTAAGCATAGCTTGCTCTCCTTTCGGGGCAGAGGGATCAGAGGGACTCTGTTCCCATCATGCGCTTCAGCTCGGTACAGATCAAGGCGGCACCCTCGTTGGTGGCGGCAATGATCAGCAGGGTATCGTCTCCCGCCAGGGTGCCGATACAATCGGGAAGCTCCATGGCATCCACAGCCGCACCCACGGCGTTGCCCATGCCGGTACGGGTCTTCAGTACCACAAGATTGTTTGCGGCCTGCACTCCGGTGGCGGCGTGGCGGAGAATGGGGATATACGTCCCCGAGAGCATCTCCTGCTCCTGCTTCTTGGAGGTGTGGGCGCGATATTTATACACGCCGTCGTCCCCCACGGATTTGATCAGATTCAATTCACGTATATCGCGGGAAACGGTGGCCTGGGTAACGGTAAAGCCCTTCTGTGCCAGCATCTCCTGCAAAAGCTCCTGGGTGTCCACGGTGTTCTCGCGGATCAGCTCCAAAATGGTTTCCTGACGTTTGTTTTTCATAGCGTCTTTCCTTTTGTTAGGTCAGGTTAATTTTTTCATCAAGGCCTCGTAGAAGCCTGCGTTTTTCAGCTTCAAAAGCTTTAGCGTGTCTGCGCTTCGCTTCACGGTCAACACGCTCTTGCCCTTCAGCAAAGGGAACAGCTCACTGTCCGCCGTAACGTTCACGTCTCCTTCGATCTCCACCTGCAAAACGGAATCGGGGGAGAAGATCAAGGGGCGCATGGCGGCAAGGGTATGGGGTGCCATGGGGGCTACGCAGAAGGCGTTCATCTTGGGATCAATGATGGGGCCGCCCACGGAAAGATTATAAGCGCTGGAGCCTGTGGGAGTGGAGATGATCATACCGTCTCCGCGGTAAGAGCATACCTCGTTGCCGTCGCAGAACAGCCGCAGACGGATCATTGCGCCCGGCGCGGCGTGGCTGATCACAGCCTCGTTCAGCGCGGTAATGGTGCTGGGGGAGACAGCCTCCCCTTGGGCGGTGACGTCCAAAAGCATCCGATCCTCGATCCTTGCCTGCTCCAGCTTGGCCAGCAGATGGCATTCCGAGATCTCCAGCTCCGTCATATATCCCAAGGTGCCGAAATTGATCCCCAAAAGCGGGGTTCCCGCCAGCCTTGCGCGGCTTGCCGCTCCCAGCATGGTGCCGTCGCCGCCCAAAACGATGGCGGCATTGCACTTGGAAAAAGCCGTCTCCGCAGGGAGATAGTGGATCTCGTCGGTGACAAAGGTGGGATCGGTGGTGAACAGGGTATACCCCATGCCATGCAACAGGGTGGCCACCTTCTCAAAATCTTCTTTGTTCACGGGACGTCTTTGGTTGGGATAAAGCAGGATGTTCTGGTACGTCATGGAATTCACTCCTTTTGCCAATAGGCAAGGTATTCCCGATTACCGTCTCCGCCCAGAATGGGGGAGTCGGTATAGGAGAGCAGGCGCAATCCGTAATTGCTTCCCGCCGCCTTCAATTCTGCCAAAAGATTGCGAAACAGCTTTCCCCCGGTATCGCGGACGATGCCGCCCTTCCCGATGTGCTGCTTGCCCACCTCAAATTGGGGCTTGATCAGCGACACGAAGAGCCCGCCCGCAGGGAGAATGTCCGCCACGGAGGGGTACAAAAGCCGTTGGGAAATAAAGGAAACGTCGGTCACCACGATCCCTACGGGACGGGAAAAATTCGTCTTCTTCAAATAGCGGGCGTTGGTTTTTTCCATGTTGCACACCCGCGCGTCACAAAGCAATTTATCATCCAGCTGGCTGTGCCCCACGTCCACCGCGTAGACGTAAGCGGCACCCCGCTGTAAGAGGCAATCGGTAAATCCGCCGGTGGAAGCCCCCAGATCCACGGCGATCATGCCGGAAACGTCGATGCCGAAGGTGTTCAGCGCCGCCTCCAGCTTGTATCCCGCACGGGAGACGAAGCCCTCCTCCTCGGATTCCAAGAGGGTGACCTCCATGCCCTCCTCCACTAAGAACGAAGGCTTTTCCACGGGCTTGCCGTTTACCAGCACCTTGCCCTCCTTCACCGCCTCGGCGGCTTTGGAGCGGCTTTTGCAATAGCCATTTTCCGCAAGGTAAAGATCAATGCGCATCCCCCGTCACCTGCCCTTCCGCTTCTTCTGCCATCTGACGGGCGGTGAGCCCCAGATCGACAAAAAGCTGTTCCGTGGTGCCGTGGGTGGGGAACTGCTCGGAAATGGCGCGGATGATCATCCTTGCCTGACGGCAAAGCCCTGCCTCCGCCATGGCGGAAACCAAGAACTCGCCCACACCGCCTCTGCGGATCCCTTCCTCGGCAAAATACAACAGCTCTGCACCCGAGGCAAGCTCCGCCAAGCGTGCAACCGCAAGGGGCTTGATGCGGATCAAGCGCACCACCCGGGCGGGGATGCCCTTTTCTGCCAGCAGGCTTGCCGCCTCCCGTACACGGGCAGAAAGTCTGCCGTAGGTGAAGAATACCACCTTGGGGGAAGCTCCGTAATCGTACACCGCCAAAGTGCCGTCCTCCAAAGCAGGCTTCTCGTCCGCGAGGCATTCCTTGCCTCTGGGATAGCGTACCGCCGAGGGAGAGGGGAGAGACAAAGCCTCCTCCAAGCAGACACTCAGTTCCTTGTAGTTTTCGGGAGAATATACGGTGAACCCGGGGATCTGGTTCAAGAAAGAAACGTCAAAAATACCGTGATGGGTGGGGCCGTCTTCCCCCACCAGCCCTGCGCGATCCAAGGCCAGAACCATGGGCAGGTTCTGCAACGCCGCATCGTGGATCAGCTGGTCGTAGCTCCGCTGGGCAAAGGTGGAATACACCGCAAACACAGGCTTCATCCCTTGCCGTGCCAAGCCGCAGGCAAAGGTCACCGCGTGCTCCTCTGCGATGCCCACGTCGAAAAACCGCTCCGGGAACTGCTCCGCAAAGGCGGAAAGTCCCGTGCCGTCGGGCATGGCGGCGGAAATGGCGCAAAGCTTTTCGTCCTTTTCTGCCAACGCGCACATGGCGTCACCGAAGGCGGCGGAGAAATTGTCCCCTCCTGCGGAGTAAGGCTCTCCCGTGGCGGGGTCAAATCTGCCGATGCCGTGGAACAGGTCGGGACGTGCCTCCGCAAAGGAATACCCCTTGCCCTTCTGGGTGATGATATGCACCACACTGCACTGCCCGTCCTCCTTGGCTTCCTTCAGCACCGTCTCCAAAAGGGATTCGTCGTTGCCGTCCAAGGGGCCGTAATAGGAAAGTCCCATGTGCTCAAAGAAGTTTTCCCGCACCAAAAGATGCTTAACGCCGTTCTTTATATGGGTGGTGAGCTTTACCAGCCCTTTTCCCACCAGCGGGATCTTTTGGAAAACGCTCTTCACCCGATTTTTCAGGCGGAAGTATTTCGCGGAGTTGCGGTAACGGTTAAGATAGTTGTCCATAGCCCCCACGTTGCGGGCGATGGACATGGTATTGTCGTTGAGAATGATGATCAGCTTGCGGTTTCCCGCGCAGTTGTTCAGGGCCTCGTAGGCCATGCCGCCGGTGAAGGCGCCGTCTCCGATCACGGCAACGGTGTAGCTATCGTCTCCGGAAAGTCTTTTTGCCGCGGCGATGCCGATGGCGGCGGAAACGGAGGTGGAGCTATGTCCGCACCCAAAGGCGTCATACTCCGATTCGCTGATCTTGGGGAACCCGGAAAGCCCCCCGTATTGCCGCAGGGTATCAAACCGATCCCCGCGCCCGGTCAAAAGCTTGTGAACGTAGGCCTGATGTCCCACGTCGAAAATAATGCTGTCCCGAGGGCAGTCGAACACACGGTGCAATGCCACCGTCAGCTCCACCACGCCCAGATTTGCGGCGAGGTGACCGCCGTTCTCCGATACCACCCGTATCAGCTCTTCCCGTATTTCGTTGGTCAATTTAGAAAGCTCTGCCGCAGGGATCTTTTTGACGTCTGCGGGAGAGTGGATGGATTTCAGCATAGTATCTCCCACCCGCCTTGGGCAAGCACCCAAAGGGGAGTTTTATTTTCTGTAAAAGCACATGGACTTCGCCACGAACATCACGATGCTGTCGCTGTGCTTCATGGCAAAGCTCTTGCAAGCCGCTTTTCCTCCCACCGTCAAGGCGGAGATCAGAGAGGTCACCGCCAGAGAGTACCACATGGCACCGTCGGTGAACAGCTTGGCTACAATGGCGGCACCCGCCGCACCGGTGACGACACCGCAGATATCTCCCACGATATCGTTGCAAACGGAAGAGACCTTGTCGGAATTGGCCACCAGCCAAACGCCCTTCTTGCCCGCCCGCAGCCTTCTGGCCGCCATGGAATGGAAGGGGGAGGCATCCGCCGTGGCAACGGCAAGCCCGATCACGTCAAACAAAATACCCAGTGCAATAAAGAAAAGCAGCAGTAAAACGGCCACAAGAATGTTGGCGTTTGCCGTGACCTCTCCCATTGCCACCGAGAAAACGGCAGAGATGATAAAGCTCAAGGAGAACGCAATGACAACCCATTTTACCCTGCTCTTTTTCTTTGCGTCCTTTTTACTGGGAGGCTCCTTGCCCGATTCATTGGTTTTACATCCGTTCTTTTTCTGCGTAGACATTTTCACTTCTCCATTTTGCGCAAGAAACTTTCTCCAAAAAAGTTTCTTCCGATCTTCAAAAACTTTTCCTGCCGAAAACTGTCGTTTTCGAAAAAATATTCCGATGAAATCTAACTTCCATCGCGTAGCGATTACAATAATTGCGTCGCTCATGCGGATTCATTCCGCATGAAAAGACACCGATAACGGTTTTTCTCGCCGTGGCTAACGAGCGAGAAAAATTTGCGGCGTGGCCGCAAACCCCATGAGGGACCCGCCCTGCGCGGACAAGTCTGATCGTTCTCCGAGCAGGGAACAATGAACCGATAGCTGTGAAAAGCCCTCTCGAAAATGAACTGCTACGCAGGGCTTTTTCGAAGGGGTTTTCTATGTGGCGCCACCGAAACTGCATAGGGGAGACAGAGTTTTGGCGCCACTTGTGATGGCGACGCGAAGCGTAAACTTTGCGGCATACGGTCAAGCAGGTTTTCCCCGATGCGGTTACCTTCCGTTGCCGAAAGGCGGTTCCCCTTTAAAACCGACGCCGGTACATTGCTGTATCCGGGGCTTGATTGCCTAAGAAGAGTCCGCACTGCAATCCGCTTCGCGCCTGTGATTTTCAGCCTAGGAGATTTCCTCAATAACCTCGTGCCGCCTAATCCTTTTTTGCAACTACAATTTCAGTGTTTGCTGTGCAAACATCATCCGCTGCACTCACTCAAGGCGGGCTACACCATCCACAGCGTCGAAAACATCGCACCGCGTAATGGGTTTAATCTTTAGACTGTAGGTGATGCGGTCAATTCCGCGCCCACAGAAAAAAGCCTCCAAAGCCGTTGGGACCTTGTATCGCATGCCATTGCGAGCGGCCCACCGGCCCATTTCTCCCAGCACCCACCCCAGACTGGGCGTAAGAAGCAAGCACAAGGAGCTTCATCGATTTGCCGTTTCGTGCGTTTTTAGGCACACGTTCGGCGGTACTTGGTTAACTAGGATACTGCGCCATCTTTTAGGGTTTATGATCAAGCACGTTGCCGTGCACTGACCTGCATCAATAGTTCCGTGAAATAATAAAATCACAGAATGCCGAAAGCGATTCTCTTGCCTCGCCTTCGGGGAAGAGGCCTAAAATCTCCTTTGCTTTTTCGCAAAGGTCGCGGGTATACGCCTCCGCACCCTCGATCCCCAGCAGGGAAACAAAGGTGGATTTTCCGCTTTTTTCATCCTTGCCCGGGGTTTTTCCCAGCACCTCTGCCGTGGCACGGAGATCCAAAAGATCGTCCGCCACCTGGAAGGCCAGCCCGGTATACGCACCGAAGAGGGAAGCGTTTCTTCGGGCTTCTTCGCCGCCGTCCGCGGCAATACAACCCAATTCGCAGGAAGCTTCAAAAAGCGCGCCGCACTTCTTGGCCACCAGCTCCTCCAATTCCTCTCTCGGAATGGTTTTGTTTTCGCTTTGCAGATCGATCTGCTGTCCGCCGCACATTCCCCAAGCCCCCGCCTTGCGGGTGAGAAGCTTCACTGCCTCCAAATTCTGCAAGGGAGTGCAGTGGGGATTGGAAGCCAACACCTCGGGCGCCAGCAGCGCCAAAGCATCTCCCGCCAGAAGGGCGGTGGATTCTCCGTACACTACGTGGTTGGTGGGCTTGCCTCTGCGCAGGGTATCGTTGTCCATACAGGGGAGATCGTCGTGGATCAGAGAGAAAGCTTGGATCATCTCCATGCCCGCGGCGTAGGGGAGTGCGGCCTCGGGATCTCCGCCGCACAGGGCGCAGAACTCCAGTATCAAATGGCCTCTCAGCCGTTTTCCCCCTGCCAGAGTGGAGTATCTCATAGCCTCCCGCAGGATACGGTCAGCCCCCTCCTCTGCCGTGGGAAGCCATTGCTCCAGGGCTTCCTCCATGAGGGAGGCGTTCTTCTGCAAACGGTGAAGGAAGCTGCTCATTGTCCGTGGAACTCCTCTTCCGTGAGGGTGCCGTTCTTCATCTGCACCAAACGAACCTTCTGCTCTGCGGCGGTGATCTTTTCCGTGCAGGATTTCACCAACGCGGTGCCCTCGTCGTAGAGGCGCATGAGATCGTCCAGCGGAACGTTACCGCTTTCCAGTTCTTTTACGATTTGCTCCAGCCTTGCCAAAGCCTGCTCGAAGGTCAGTTCTTCCATGTATTTTTTCCCCGTTCGTTAATTTTAATAAGTCTTTGCGTTCCTCGTCGGTCAAATGGCGGTAAGCACCGCTTTCCAGATTGCCCAACCGCAGGTTGCCCATCTGCACTCTGCGCAGCTGCATTACGGAAAGTCCGTGGGCTTCGCACATCTTACGGATCTGGCGGTTCTTTCCCTCGGACAGTACAAACCGTACCTTGCTGGCGTTGTCGCTCCGCTCCATCAGCTCCACCTCAACGGGGTTGATGGGCTCGCCCTCCAGCATCTTCATGGCCCGCAGGGAATCCAGCGTGTTGTTCTCGATCCTGCCGGCGATCATTACGTAGTATACCTTTTTGATCCCGCCGGAGGGATGGGAGATCTTGTTGGCAAACTCTCCGTCATCGGTCATGAGAAGCAATCCCTCGCTGTCCTTATCCAGCCGTCCCACGGGATATACCCGCTTCCCCGGCAGGGAGACCAGCTCGCTGACCGTCCGTCTGCCCAGCTCGTCCTGCATGGTGGTCACCACCCCTGCAGGCTTGTTGAGCAGGAGATAGACCTTCTTGCCGCTTTTCTTCAGCACCTCGCCCTTGTAGGTGACCTTGTCCTTGGCAGGCTCTACGCGGTCGCCAAGCTTGGCTTTTACCCCGTTGATGGCAAAATGCCCGTTTTCGATTTCCCGTTCTGCCGCTCTGCGGGACATCAGCCCGCAGTCGGAGACGAATTTTTGCAGTTTTACGTCCATATTATTTCCCAAACCATTTCTCCCAAAGGGAGATCCTTTTGATAGGGGTCTCCTCCGCCGTGACCAAGGGGGCACTGCCCACCTCGATCCCGTTCCAAAGGAAGACCGCTCTTCCCACGGGAGTACCCTTTGCCGTCCCTGCGTAAACGAAGGGAGCGGCCTCTATTCTTGCCGTGACCTCGCCCTCCTTGGGCAACGTCAGGGTAAGCGCTTTTCCTTGCACCGCCACGAAGGAGGCTTCTCCTCCCACCAGTGGCAACGATAACGGTCGGTTCACCGTCAGGGTGCGTTTTTCATAGGTGGCAAAGCCATAGTCCAACAGCTTTCTGTGAGTGGCGGAAATTCCCGTATCCCCCAGTGACACCGCGATCAGGGTCATCCCATCCCGCTCTGCACTGCTGACAAAGCATTTTCCGTCCGCCGTGGTCCAGCCCGTCTTCACCCCGATCATGCCTTGGTAGGCCTTCAGCAGGGGATTGTGGTTGGTGAGGCATCTGCCGCCCTCGATCCCGTCGTAGGGAATGCGGATCTGATAGGTGGAGACGATCTCCCGAAAAAGCGGGAGCTTCAACGCCTCCGCCGTGAGCAAAGCCAGCTCTCTTGCGGTGGTGTAATGCCCCTCAGCGGCAAGCCCGTGAGGATTTTGAAACCGTGTGTGAACAAGCCCCAGCTCTGCCGCCAAGCGGTTCATCCGCTCTGCAAATTGCTGGATACTGCCGTCGCAGGCAATGGCCAAGGCCACCGCGCTGTCGTTTCCGCTTTCCAAAAGCAGGCCGTACAAAAGCTCCTTCACCGTCAGCGTTTCTCCCGCCTTGAGGTAGATAGAGCTGCCCTCGATCCCCGTCATCTCCGGGGTGATCTCCACCGCCGTCTCGGGGGAAAGGCAGGAAAGCACGGCGTAGGCCGTCATGATCTTGGTGGTGCTGGCCATACCCCGTTGTTGGTCGGGATTTTTGGCGTACAGCACACTGCCGCTGTCTCCGTCGATGAGAATGGCGCTTTCTGCCCCCGGGGACACCCCGCCGAAGCCGAATTCCACGGGAATGGCACCCGTCTCCGCAGTCTGCTCTGCCTTTGGCAGATCGGGAGAAAACAGGGGAAGAGACCCCACTCCCGCCACCGCGACGATCAATAGCAGAATAGCCAAATACCGCAATACGTTTTTTTGCACTTTCATGTCATCACCCACGAAAGTATATGCGGCGGGCATTATATTTCAGAAGGCATTATACATCAAATCCCCGGGAAAGTCAAGGCTTTTGCACAAAAAGAACGGCCTTACGGCCTTGGCTTTCTACCAAAAAATACCCCGCCCGCACTTGCTTTTTGAAGAAAACTGTGGTAAACTATAAGCAATCTTTGAACGGGGGTTTTCAGTATGCGTATTTTGGTTACCGGCGGAACGGGTTATATCGGTTCTCACACCTGCGTCCAGCTCTTGGAGCGTGGGGACGAGGTCGTGATCGTAGATAACCTTTCCAATTCCAAGGAGATCGTTGTCTCCTCTATCGAGAAGATCACAGGGAAGAGACCTGTGTTCTACCGTGCGGATATTTTGGACAGAGAGGCTCTTGACACCATTTTCACCACCCATGGAATCGAGGCTGTGATTCATTTCGCAGGTCTGAAGGCCGTGGGCGAATCTGTTTCCAAGCCTTTGGAATATTACCATAACAACATTACGGGTACGCTGACCCTTTTGGACGTGATGCGTGAGCATAACTGCTTCAAGCTGGTGTTCTCCTCCTCTGCCACGGTGTACGGTACTCCCGCCTCCGTGCCGATCCGCGAGGATTTCCCCACCGGCGGCACCACCAATCCCTACGGCACCACCAAGCTGTATCTGGAGCGGATCCTTTCCGACCTTTTCGTTTCCGATGATCGTTGGAGCATCGCCCTTCTGCGGTACTTCAATCCCATCGGCGCCCATGAGAGCTGTCTCATCGGCGACAACCCCAACGGCATCCCCAACAATCTGATGCCCTACGTTACCCGTGTGGCAAAGGGTACCCTTCCCCAGCTTTCTATTTACGGCAACGATTATCCCACCCACGACGGCACGGGTGTCCGTGACTTCATTCACGTAGAGGACTTGGCCGCAGGGCATATTGCCGTGCTGAACCATATGACCGATGCCGGTGTGAGAGTGTACAATCTGGGTACCGGCGTGGGCTACAGCGTGCTGGATCTGGTGGCGGCCTTTGAGCGCGCTACCGGCATCAAGATCCCTTACCGCATCGCAGACCGCCGTCCCGGCGACATTGCGGAATGCTGGTCCGATCCCTCCAAGGCAGAGCGTGAACTGGGCTGGAAGGCTCAGCGCACTCTGGAGGAGATGTGCCGCTCCGCATGGAATTTTGAGAAAGCCAACTAAGAGGAACGGATCATGTCCTCCGCGATGGTTCATCTGACCTGCGCCAAGCTGTACGATCCTGACGCACCGACTCTGTTTTATACCGGGAACATTATCCCCGACCTGCTTTACAGCCGTGAGGAAAAGGACGTGACCCATTTCCGTCAGTTCCCGCCGGAACAGCGAATGGAGGCACTCCTTCGCTTCGCGGAGAGTCTGAACCTTTCCGATCCCTTGGAAAAAGGGGTGCTTCTCCACCTGTTTTTGGATCTTCATTGGGACAAGGCAGGCTACGAGGCGTATCGAAGCCTCCATGGGGAAGAGCAGGGCTGGTTTGTCAATTACAGGCAGGAGATCTTTTTGGCAAGTGCCTATCTGTACCACCATACGCCTTGGGCAAAGGAGCTGTTCTTTGCCATGAACCGCACCTTCCTTCCCGCGGGCAGAGCCTACCCCTGCGGGATCACCCGTGACGGTGCCCAATCCTTCGTTGCCGGCACGTGGTATCGCCTGCTCAATGGCACACAAGCGGTCTCCGGGGCGTTCCCTCCCGACTTTGTGGAGGTGTTCGCAAAAGACGTGGCGGAGAAATTCCGCAAGCAATTCGGATGAAAAACAAAGAAGTTCACTTTTACAGCGAACTTCTTTTTTGTTTGTTTACGTGTCTTCTCTCTGCAATTCCGAAGAGATCCCAAGCTGGTAGCTTTCAAACTGCTCCAGCCTTGCTTTTACGTTCAGGAAGAATACCGACACCCCGATGACCAAAAGTACGATCACCAAGAGGAAGAGCCGGCTTGCCCAATCCGGGTTGAACGCGATCGCGATGAGCAACACAGCGCTTCCCAGCATAGAGACGGTTCCGCCGATCCTGATGAAGAGCATACGCAGGCCGCCTCCCTTCAAGTCCAGAATGTCGGGAAACATGGCGGCAAAGGCTATGGAAAGGGAGAGGTGCAGAAGAACCGGAACCCAAAAAGGAAGTATTCCAAAGCTTCCGTTCAAGGCGCAACGGATGCCGATGAGTGTATAAATAAAACAGCAATTCAGCGCAGTAACAATGCCGTAGCGGATATATTTGACGGTCAGATATTGCCGTTTGCTGACGGGGAGGATGCCTTGCAGAGCAAGCCAGCCGCTTTCCTCGTCCGCCCGGACCGTGTCGGCGGCTATCTTGACGATATGTATGGAAGCTAAGACATAAGCGAAGTAATTGTAGGTCTCCTCCTGGGTCTTTACCACAAAAAGGAAGATCATGACCGCGGCGTATACCAACCACCACAGGGAAAACATCTTTTTCAGCTCGTATTTGATAAGCCCTTTCACTTTTTCCTTCCTTTCTTTGCCCTGTCGTCCAACTGCAATTCCGAAGGAATCCCTATTTGATAGGATTCAAACTGATCCATATTTTTCTTTGCGTTCATAACGAAAGCACCTGCCGCGATCACCCATAGGCACCAGCCGAGGGGAAGGAGACGGCACATCAGCCCCGTATCATCGTAGGCTACTACTTGGATCACGAAGCCTCCCACAACGGTCATGCAGAGCGCCAATTTGATCAGGCGTTGCGTGGTATCCCCTGTGTCTACGTATCTGCCCCCCGGGAAAACACTCCAACACGCCAAAAGCATGCTGAGGTAAAGGGGAAGGGGATGCCAAAAAGTAGAAATGCTCAACCGTCCCAACAGGGCAAGGCGAATGGCGATCAGGGAGAAAACGTACACGGCGTTGACGGCAAAGGTGAGCTCGTAGCGGAGATATTTGGCAAGCAAGTATTGCCGTTTGCTAACGGGCAGGATGCCTTGCAGGGTCAGCCAAC
>JAFYNA010000175.1 GCA_017549925.1 Clostridia bacterium
CCAACTGAGCTACAGAGGCATATAGTCAGCATTGGTGTCGCCGCTGACTATGGCGATTCGAAGGGGACTCGAACCCCTGACCTCCGCCGTGACAGGGCGGCGTTCTAACCAACTGAACTACCGAACCATTTTGTGCATCCAAGGGTGTTCCCTCAGCGCGCCTTAAAATAATACCACATCTTTTCCCATTTTGCAAGTGTTTTTTAAGAAAAAAGTGACCAAATTTTAATTTTTATTTTGTGCGTTTTTTACAAGAGCCCCTTTTCAGAAGGTCAGATCCGCAAATTCAGCCCCTAAAAAGTCGCACAGCGCCATGGGGTCAAGACAAAATTGCTTTCCCCGCACCCCTGCACTGAGATAAATACGGTCGAAAAGGGTGGCCGTCTCGTCAAAATAGGTGGGGAAGGGCTTCTTCATGCCCACAGGGGAACAGCCGCCGCGGATATACCCCGTGAGAGGCAACAGCTCCTTCATGGGGATCATCTCCACACGCTTATCCCCTGCCGCCAGGGCGCATTTCTTCAGATCCAATTCCTCCGCTACGGGAATGACAAACACTGCGTAGCCGTTTTTGCTTCCCTTGGTCACCAAGGTCTTGAACACCTGCTCCGCAGGGAGGCCAAGCTCCTCCGCCACGTGCACCCCGGAGAGGTCGCTTTCGTCCACGGTGTAGGAGAGGATCTCAAAGGGGATCCCCGCGGATTCCAAGATCCGCATGGCGTTGGTTTTTTCTTCCTTTGCTTTTGCCATAAATTCCTCCCGTTCAAGCCGAATGCCGTTTCGCTATTGCTATATTATACTCATAAAGGGTGGGATTTGCAAGTGTTCTTTTGAAAAAAGAGCTTTTTTGCAGGGAAGCTTCGCACCGAATGCTCACTGCCTTGCGCATGGCCGCTGTAAAGCCTTTGTGCGCCCTTTGGCGAAAGAACGGCAGGGAAACCCCATCGGTTGCCCTGCCGCGCCGCAGAGGACGCCACAGAGCGGCAAGGGCTTGCAAGATGAAAAAGTGCATGAACGGTTTGTCCATGCACTTTTGTGTTTTGAACTCAAAGCTCACTGACAGTAAGCCTTTTGATGGTAACGCTTTCCGTGTATTTGCCCATGATCTCCAAAGCGGTTTTCATGTGGGGCTGGGTCATGTGGATCTTCTGATGTTCGGCGCTTTCCCATTCTTCATAAAGTGCCAGGGACTTGGGGTCCTCCACGGGGAGATAGTAATCGTAGGTGAGACAGCCGTCCTCGTTACGAATAGCGGCAAGAACACCGCTTTCTGCCATTTCCTTGACGGCTTTCTCTCTGCCGCCTTCTTCCTTGAAGGTGTAACGCACCGCGATGATAAAATCTGCCATAATCTTTTCCTTTCGTATGTTTATTTCTTGCGGGGGAAGAGGGTTTCTTTTAATTGGGTCAGCTCCTCCTCGGAAAGCTCTGCCCGTTCGTCGTAGCGGGTCTCCACGTAGAGATCAAAGAGCCGTTCCTCCGTGGGCGGGTTCTCCCGACGGTGCTGGAGCTCCAAGGGGGTGTCCGCACTGCAGGCAGGCATTCCCTCCTTGATACGGCGGGTGATCAGGTGGTAATACAAATAGCCCAGCTTTTTCCGGGCGGTCTCCATTTGCTTCCATTTGGGAGGCTTGGGAGGCTTTTTCTTTTTCTCCGGGGTGGAAAAATCAAAGGCGTAAGAGGTGGTGCCTCCCATGGTGGCGCGGTTTCTGCGGAACAGCCTTGCCACGCCGTCGAACTTTTCCAATAGCTTCATGAGCAGCATGGAGGCGCGGGCGAACAGCTTCTTTGCCCGCTGGGCAATGGCTTCCGCCCATTTCTTTTTCAGCTTTTTGTACAGCCGCCGGATCACAAACCCGTCTGCGATGCAGAACAAGGCGAAGCAGGCCTGCAGGGAATAGGGCATGGTTTGATACCGCTCTATCCAATAGCCTGCCGCTGTGACCAGCAGAAGAAGGCAGAGAAACAGTGTCAGGGAGGGGAGGCGTTTTTTCAGAAACTTCATCGCAGCGTACCTCCTTCCACGGGGATCACTACCACGTTACGCCCGGCACGGCGCAAGCTGTGAAGCAGCTCCTCGGTCTTCTCGTCGGTTCCCGTGGTGATGAGGTAAAGATCCATTTCCGAGGGGGTCTCCTTACCAAAGCGGGCAAGCAGCACCTGCATGGAGTAATCCCGTCTTGCGTAGACGTTCATCTCCGCCATGGTGCGCAGAACCGTCAGACTATGCTCTTCCCCTCTTCCGCAGGGGATGTGGATATAGGGGGAGTCTCCCGTGGAGGCGTTGGCACAAAAGCCCACCTTGCCCTCGTTTTCCGCCCCGCGGCAGAACAGGTAGCAAGCGTAGGACAGCCCGGTCTCCAAAAGGGTCTTATCGTCCGCCTCTGCGCCGGGATACACGTTGAGATCCAAGAAGATCATGGAATCCACGGTGCGGGAGCTGTCGTAATCGTTGCACATCAGTTGAGCCCTGCCGCCGTGGAAGGAGCGGGCAGAGGCCTTGAAGTTGATGGAGCGCATGGGGTCTCCCGGGCGGTATTCTCGGATCCCCACGGGAAAGAAGGGATCCTCGATGAACTTGCGGGAGGCCAGGGTATTCCCCGCGCGGTAAAGAGGGGTGTCCCCCGAGGCGGAGAAGCCCTTTGCGGCGGGATAGGCGTAAAAGGAGGGGGTGGATCGGAATTCGAATTCGCACCCGAAATATAGAATGGAAGCGCTTCCCAGCTGGAAGAAGCCCCGTTTATCCGCCGAGACGGTGTGCCGTTTGGTCACCACGCCAAAGGGCGGGATGTTGAACAGGCAGGTGGCGGCGGTATATTCCTTGATGGGGGTGCCGTCCACGGTGATCCCCGCAGGGAGGTAGAAGGTAAGCTTCACGCGGAACAAGGGAAGCCAGCCGGGGTTGCGGATGACCTCCGTCATCTCCATGGTTTCCCCCATAAAAAGCCCCTCCTCGGAGAAGGCGCGGGAGTAGGAGACGTTTTCCAGGGCGGCAAGCTTCAGCCTGCGGTAGCCGTAGTACAGCAACAACAGCGCGGTGATGCCTAAGGCAGACAACAGCCAAAAGGCGGGTGTTGCCAAAAGAGCGTAAAATTTTTCCATGGCGTCAGTTGCGCCCGGAGAAGTTGATATGCTCGCTGGGGACGGGGAGGACCTCCAGAATACGCCCGATCAACGCCTTGCCTTGGTCACCTCTGTGGGTGAAGCTGTCGCGGAAGATGATACGGTGGGCAAGCACGGGGATCGCGGCGGCCTTGAGATCGTCGGGAAGGACGTGGTTTCTGCCGTTCATGGCGGCAAAGCCCATGGCTACCTTCACAAAAGCGATCATAGCGCGGGGAGAAGCCCCCAAAAGCACCGTCTTTTCCACGCGGGTGGCCTCACAGATGGCGGCGGCGTAGCTCAACAGATCGGGGTGAACGTACACCGAGGCAAGCTCCTCCTTGGCCAGACGGATGTCCTCGGCGGTGACGCCGTTTCCGCTGCTTTGGGGGATCGCCTTCAGCTTGCGGGAGAGGATCTCCACGCTTTCCTCGTGGGTAGGGTAACCCATGGAGGTCTTGACCAAAAATCTGTCCAGCTGTGCCTCGGGCAGCTCAAAGGTGCCCTTGGTCTCCACGGGGTTTTGAGTGGCGATGACCATAAAGGGTTCTGCCAGAGGGTAGGTCTCGCCTTCTACGGTGACCTGATGCTCCTCCATGCATTCCAGAAGTCCCGATTGGGTCTTGGGCATGGCGCGGTTGATCTCATCCGCCAGCAGGACGTTGGTGAATACGGGTCCCTTGATGAAGCGGAATTCCGAGGATTTCATGTCGAAATAGTTCACGCCCATCAGATCGGAGGGGAGCATATCGGGAACGCACTGCACCCGCTTGAACTCCAAGGAGAGGGCGGAGGCGAAGGTCTTTGCCAGCACGGTCTTGCCGGTGCCGGGCACGTCGTCCAACAGCATATGTCCCCCGCAAAGCAGGGTGATGACGGCCAGATCGGTGACCTGCTCCTTGCCCACGATGATTTGGCTTACCCGCGCGGAAACAGTGTCGCGGATGCGCTTGATAGCGGTGTATCCCATAAAATGTACTTCCTTTTGGTTTGTTTGTTACAGTATACCATAGGCGGGAAGGAAATGCAAGAAGAACGAAAGAGACAAAATCAAGTTTCTTTGGAGATTTTAAAGAACCTTTCTTTTCTTTCGAAAGAAAGGTTCTTTAAGTAAGACCGTATTTACAGCAGTAACTGCCCGATGACGGCGTTGGAGACACGGAAGCCTGTTTCCGTCAGGGCGACGTTTTCTCCGCGGCGTTCCATCAATCCCAAGGCGATCATTCTCTCCACGGGAAGGGCGGGCACTAAGTGAGCGGGAATGCCGAAGGAGGTGCGCAGACCTAACATCACGTCCTCTTCCCAGGACTCCGTCTCGTCGATCCGTTCCGCTTTCTTGTAATCGTTGCATCCCAAGGGATCTGCAATATATCCTTCCAGATCGGGATGATTGGAGAACCGCTTACCGTTCCAATGGGAGTGAGCCGCGGCGCCGAAGCCCAGATATTCTCCCCTCTGCCAATAGTGGAGATTGTGGCGGGAATACCGCCCGTCCTTGGCGAAGGAGGAGATCTCGTAATGCTCGTAGCCTGCCTCCCGCGCCAACGCGCAAAGAAGCTTGTATTGCCCCTCCTCTTCTTCCTCCGTGGGGAAAGTGAGGGAGGTTCTTTGGTCAAAGAAGGGGGTGCCCTCCTCCAACTGCAGGGAATACACCGACAAATGGTCGGGGGCTAAGGCGAAGGCGGTGCGCAGGGAGTCTGCCAGGTCTTCTGCGGACTGCCCGGGAAGGGCAAAGATCAGATCCAAGCTGATATTGTCAAACCCTGCTTGCCTTGCGTTTTCCACACAGCTTCTCACCATGTCGGCGGTGTGGATCCTGCCTAAGAAGGCAAGCTCCTTGTCACAGCCGGATTGCATTCCGATGGAAAGACGGTTGAAGCCCGCCTTGCGGAGGGACTCCAAAAAAGGCAGATCTACCGTGCCGGGGTTGACCTCTAAGGTGATCTCCGCATCCTCACGGATGAAAAATCGCGTGCGCAGAAAGTCCAGCATGGTTCTCAGCCGTTCCGCACCGAACAGGGAGGGGGTGCCGCCGCCGAAATACACGGAGCAGACCTCGCGGTGCTCGGGGAAGGAGTCCGCCTGCTTTTGCAGGGCGTCCAGATAAGCATCCTTGGTGGCCTCCGTCACCCCGGGCAGGGAGTAAAAGGCGCAGTAGTTGCATTTCTTGACGCAAAAGGGAATATGCAGATACAGAGAGATGCCGTTCATGATTCGTCGTCCATTTTGAGAACTGCCATGAACGCCTCGGAGGGCACCTGGACGGAACCGAAGGAGCGCATTCTCTTCTTACCTTCCTTCTGCTTCTCCAAAAGCTTCTTCTTACGGGTGATGTCACCGCCGTAGCACTTGGCAAGCACGTCCTTACGCATGGCGCGTACCGTCTCACGGGCGATGACCTTGCCGCCGATGGCCGCCTGCACGGGCAGCTCAAAGAGCTGGCGGGGAATGTTGTCGCGAAGCTTCTCTACGATCTTTCTGCCGCGGGAGTAGGCGCGGTCGGCGTGGACGATGAAGGATAATGCGTCGATCAGCTCGCCGTTGAGAAGGATATCCAGCTTCACCAGCTCGGACTTGCGGTAGCCGATGGGCTCGTAGTCCAGAGAAGCGTAGCCCTTGGTCTTGGATTTCAGGGTGTCGAAGAAGTCGTAGACGATCTCGTTGAGGGGCATCTCGTAGATCAGCTCCGCACGGGTGGTGTCCAGATACTTCATGTCGATGTAGGTGCCACGGCGATCCAAACAGAACTGCATGACACTGCCCACGTATTCCGTGGGGGTGATGATGGAGGCCTTGACGATGGGCTCGCGGGCCTCGGAGATGCGCTGGGGATCGGGATAGTTGGAGGGGTTGTCCACGTGGATGATCTCACCGTCGGTAAGCACCAGCTCGTAGATAACGCTGGGTGCGGTGGTGATGAGATCCAGATTGAACTCTCGCTCCAAACGCTCGTCGATGATCTCCATGTGGAGCAGTCCCAAGAAGCCTGCGCGGAAGCCGAAGCCCAAAGCGATGGAGGTTTCCGGCTCAAACACCAAGGAGGCGTCGTTGAGCTGAAGCTTCTCCAAAGCGTCCTTCAAATCGCCGTACTTACTGCCGTCGGCGGGGTAAATGCCGGAGAACACCATGGGCTGAGCCTTCTTAAAGCCGGGCAGGGGCTCGGGAGTGGGGTCGTTCACCAGCGTGACCGTATCGCCTACGGTGGTGTCGCCGATGTTCTTGATGCTGGCGGTGAAGTAACCTACCTCGCCCGCCTTCAAGCAATCCTTTTTGTCCAGGGTGAAGGCACCCAAGGTACCCACCTCTACCACGTCGAACTTGGCACCGGTGTGCATCATCTGCACCGTGTCGCCTACGGAGAGGGTGCCGTCCATAACGCGGATGTATACCACGACGCCTTTGTAGGAGTCGTAATAGCTGTCGAAGATCAAGGCCTTCAAGGGCTTTGCGGGGTCACCCTTGGGGGCGGGAACGTCGCTGACGATCTTTTCCAGCACGTCCTTGATGTTAAGCCCCATTTTTGCAGAGATGCAGGGAGCGTCCTCGGCGGGGATGCCGATGATGTCCTCCACCTCCCGCTTTGCCATCTCTGTGTCCGCAGAGGGCAGGTCGATCTTGTTGATCACGGGCAGGATCTCCAAGTCGTTGTCCACCGCCATGTAGGCGTTGGCAAGGGTCTGTGCCTGCACGCCTTGGGTGGCGTCCACGATCAGCACTGCGCCCTCGCAGGCGGTGAGGGAACGGGAAACCTCGTAGCCAAAGTCCACGTGGCCGGGGGTGTCGATCAAATTCAGATGATAGGTCTCCCCGTCCTCTGCCTTGTAATCAAACCGCACGGCACGGGCCTTGATGGTGATACCGCGCTCACGCTCCAAGTCCATGTTGTCCAAGAGCTGTTCCTCAAGGTTTCTCTTCTCTACGGCGCCGGTATGCTCCAGCAGACGGTCTGCCAGCGTGCTTTTGCCGTGGTCGATATGGGCAATGATGGAAAAATTACGGATCTTTTTGATGTCGTACATAGTCTTATGTTTCCTTAAAAATAAGCGGGGCGGCTCGAATGTTCGAATCCGTCCCGCTTGAAAGTTACGTGGGAGTGATTGGGTTTTACTTCGCCTTCTTGCCCAGCTTGATGCCGGAAAGCGCGTTCCAGATCATACCGGAAAGGAAGACGGAGGAGAACAGACCGGAGAGGATACCAACGATCAGGGTACCTGCGAAGTCGCGGAGGGTATCCAGGTTGGAGGTGGGGAACAGAAGCACTGCAACCGCACAAGCCACGAACACCGCGCCGATGGTCAGCAGGGTGGTGATGGTGGTGTTCACAGATCTGCCCATGGTCTCGTGGATACTGGTGTTCACCACGTCGCCGAAGGAGCTCTTGTCGTCCTTTCTTCTGTTCTCGCGGATACGGTCAAACACAACGATGGTTGCGTTGATGGAGTAACCAAGGATGGTCAAGAATGCCGCGATAACGGAAGTGGAGAGAGGGATCTGGAACAGGGAGTAAACAACCAGCATCACGAACAGGTCGTGCAACAAGCAGAGAACGGATGCCACGCCGGATGCAAACTGGAAGCGGAATGCTACGTAGATCAGCATTGCGATAGCCGCGATGGCTACGGTGATCAAAGTGGTGTAGAGAGTTCTGGTACCGATAACAGCGGAAATGTTGTTCAGCTGGATCTCGGTGCTGGCGTTCTCGTACTTCTTGCAGATGATCTCCAGCAGATGGTTCTGCTGCTTGGTGGTCATTGCGTTCTTGCTTTCGATCTTAACGGAGTTCTCGCTGTAAGTGACGGAGGACACGTAGTCCTTGCCCAGGTCCTTGTCGTTCTCGATGAGAGCCTTCACGTCGGAAGCGATCTCGGCAGAGGTGGTCTCGCCCAGATCGATGGTCAGCTCGTAACCGCCGGTGAAGTCGATGTCCAAGTTAAAGCCGCGGATCACGAAGGAGAGGATGCCCACCAGGAGCACGACGCCTACGATGATGAGGGTGGTCTTTTTGTTGTTGATAAAATGGAAGTTCTTAAGCATCTTTCTTACCTCCGCCAATGGGCAAATAAGCCTTTACGTTGATGATGCCCATACCTACACCCAGGTTCAGCAGCACGCGGGAGATAACCAGTGCGGTGAACATGGAGATGATAACACCGATGCCCAAGGTCAGCGCGAAGCCCTTGATGGTGCCGGATCCGAAGATGTACAGCACTGCACAGGCGATCATGGTGGTTACGTTGGAGTCAAGAATTGCCCACAGAGCACGCTTGTAGCCGCTCTTGATAGCGCTCTTCACGCTCTTGCCTGCATACAGCTCTTCCTTCATACGCTCAAAGATGATGACGTTGGCGTCAACTGCCATACCGATGGAGAGGATGATACCTGCGATACCGGTAAGGGTCAGGTTGAACTGACCGATGGCCAGAACGAGGAAGAACAGTGCTGCGTATGCAACCAGAGAAACGGATGCCCATACGCCGGGGGTGCGGTAGTAGATGGCCATGAATGCCATAACCAGCAACAGACCGATGGCGCCTGCCATCAGGGAGATCTTCAGAGCATCTTCACCCAAGGAAGCCTTAACGGATTCCATGCTGACCTGCTCCAGATCGTACTGCAATGCACCTGCGTCGATGTTGTTTGCCAGCACCTCAGCCTCCTCCAGGGTGGCGAAGCCGCCGCTGATCACTGCCTTACCGCCGGTAATACCGGTGGAAGCGTATTCGGAAGAAACGGTGGGGCTGGAAATGCAAACGCCGTCTACGAAGATGTCCAGAGTCTTCTTGGTGAGTGCGCAGTTCTTGGTAGCTTCCGCAAACTTCTTGGCACCTGCCACGGTGAATTCCAGGTTCACAACTGCCTGAACGTCGCCGGTCTTCTGATCCTGCTGATAAGTAGCGTAAGCTACCGCTACGTCGTCACCGGTGAGGGCTGCGGTCTTCTCGCCGTTGACCTTAAATTCCAGCTTTGCGGTCTGCATGAAGTTCAGAGCTTCCTTGGAGGGATCCTCCACGCTGGGAAGCTCCACAACGATCATATCATCGCCATAGAGATAGACCAAAGCTTCGGTGAAGCCTGCGTTATCCAAACGGTTACGCATAACCTCCAGCACACTGTTCATGCCGGAAGAGGTGACGTCGCCGCCTTCGTTCTTAGCCTGATAGGTAATGGAGGAGCCGCCTGCCAGGTCAAGACCCAGGCGAATGGTTCCTTCGTCAAAAATGCCGTGCAGCTGTGCATCGTCGTTGATGTAAACGCCGCAGATGGAGAAAGCCAAAAGCGTCGCGATCACGAGAAGCAACAGGATGAAACGGGCAACGCTTGTCGCTTTTGTAAAGTTCATCGTATTACTTACCTCCGAGAGATTACTTTAACATTCCTATTATACACACAAAAACCCTTTCCGTCAAGAGTTTTTTCTTTATTTCAAAATATAGAGGGCACTTTTTTCTACGGAAATGGCAGAATTTTTGCTTTTTCCCCCTTCTTCGCCGTCCAAAGACCAGGCGACAGACTCCGCAGAGAGGATCCGACAGCAATGAACCTTGCGGATGCTGATGGCGGGATCGTCAATGCTGCCGCTCAAAAGCTTGGTGGCGATCCTGCCCGCCTCGATGAGATCGTGGGGGAAGCGGATCAAAAGCAGCTCAAACATACCGTCGTTGAAGTCCACGGTGTCTGCTCCCAGCTTCACCGTGCCCGCCATAACGGTGGTGTTGCCGATGCCGCAGAAGACGTATTTACCTTCGATGGTTTCGCCGTCGGCGGTGATGGTCAGATTCAACGGGCGGAGCGACGTCAGGGAAGGGATGGCGTTGATCACGTAGGCGGTATGCCCCAAGAGGTTCTTCATGGCTTGGCTGGTGTTGTAGGAGGTATCCGCAAAGGCTCCGCAACAAGCCACGTAGGTGAACCGCCGTCCGTTAAAGGTGCCCAGGTCGTGGGGGACGGGCGTTCCCTTTAAGATCCGCTCCACCGCGGTGGGGACGTCGGAAGAAAGCCCCAGGGAGGAGGCGAAATCGTTGGTGGAGCCAAGGGGGATGTATCCCAGCGGGAGCATTCTGCCTCCGCGGGCCATGCCCTCCACAGCAGTATTCAGCGTGCCGTCTCCGCCGCAGGCCACCACCATTTGGTAGGTGCTGTCCTTTGCCAGCATGGCGGCGATGCGCTCCACCGTTTCCGTGCCCTTTTTGGTAGGCAGAACGGTCACGTCGCATCCGCCGTCGGAAAGACGGGTGACGATGTCCAGCAGGTGGCGTTTGCCCACGCCTTTCCCTGCGATGGGGTTCAGGATCAGTAAGGTTTTTCCGGTCATGAAATGACCCCCTTTCATACCTGTCATTCTATCAAATTCTGAGGGAAAAGTCAATGGGGGAAATCCCCCGAAATATGAACGGATAGCAACTTTTCTCTTGCAAAGCGGGCGAAAGTGTGGTAAGATGACAGTAGAAACAAAACCGCCGAAAGGAAACTTTTTTGATATGCTGTACAATACGCCTTTTGCACCGCCCAAGGCTTCTATGGAATCCTTGGAAGATCGTGTTTTCACCGCCGCTGAGGCATTGGGAGAGGCCGCCGAGGATGGCTTGTTCTACGCGGAAGCGGGGGATAGCTCCGTGATCGAGCTGGGAGGCTTGACCCGTCCCGCAGACAACGGCGGGGAGTATTACCGCTTTGACGTGACCAAGAAGGATAAGCTGTCTGATGCCAACCGAGGGCTTTCTACCTGCACCGCAGGTGCTTGCGCCCGTTTTGTCACCGATGCAGAGGCCGTTACCGTGGATGCCAAGCTGAGAGGCGTCCTCGCGGGGATGAACCATTTCTGCAACCGCGGCGTGTACGGCTTTGACGTGCTGGTGGGCACCGGCACCGACCGCAAGTATTGCGGCGGTGTGATGCAGATGTTCGTAGGCAGTACCGAGGCCATGAAGGACGTGATCCGCCTCCCCGCTGGGTTGAAGGAGGTTCAGCTGAACTTCCCGCTGTACGGCGGTGTGGAGTCTGTGAAGCTGGGCTTCCCCGCAGGCAGTAAGGTGGCACCTCCCACCAAGCGTGCTTACAAGCCCATCGCCTTCTACGGCTCTTCCATCACCCAAGGGGGCTGTGTGGGCAGACCCGGCAACTCCTACTGCAACGTCGCCTGCCGCGCTTTGGATGCGGATTGCCGCAATTTGGGCTTCTCCGGCTCCGCCATGGGCGAGCAGGTGGTGGCGGAATACATCGGCTCCTTGGAGCTTTCCGCCTTCGTGATGGATTACGACTACAACTCTCCCTCCATAGAGCATCTCCGTGAGACCCACCGCCCCTTCTTTGAGACGGTACGCAAAATGCAGCCTGAGCTGCCCATCATCCTCATGACCCACGTTTGGACCTTTGAGGACAGAGAAGAGGATCATATCCACGTGCAGATCATCAAGGATACCTACGATGCCGCCATTGCCGCAGGGGACAAGAACGTATACTTCATTGATAACACCGATCTGTTCCGCGGCCCTATGCAGGATCTTTATACCGTGGATGCCCTCCACCCCAACGATCTGG
>JAFYNA010000176.1 GCA_017549925.1 Clostridia bacterium
ATGGCAACGGGAAGCGGAATGGTAGATTATAATATCGTGATTATGGATCCCTTGACGAAGGAATGCATCTTCTCATTATCCGATAGATGCGAGCATGATTACAAGCTGTTCTTTAGAGATGGGCTTCTTTGCGTATTGGAAAGAAAATATATGTCTATCGAATTCACTCGTACAGGCGTTTTGACCTATGACGGCTCCAAGATCTCTGTCTCTTGGGATGCAGAAATAAATTATCCCTATGATTTGCCGACAGGAATTCCGTTTGATCCCAATTTTAAGATAGAAAGCTTCGATCCCGCTCCCGATCCCCAGCCCCCTGTGAATAACGAAAAGGATCCGGATGAAGACGATGAGCGATGGGCATATCTGAAATACGACTCCAACAACAACTATTGCACCTTGATGTCTCCCGATGGGAACTGCGTCCTCGAAGGCAGTTGTGCAAAAGAAGACGACAAGCTGGTATTTATGTTCAGAACTGCGGAAGGTGTATACACGTATTGCTTCCGATACCGGGGAGGCGTCGTATATACCTACTCCAATGATCTGTCTTCCCCTGCTCCCGGATATAGATTCGGAGATGGAATGGAGTATTATCTGACGGTGTTTGACGACGGCATTTGCTTCTTGGAGGCCGAGGCACAGGCACCCACGGACGTACACGCAGAGGAGTTTGAGCGGTATTATCCCGACGAGCTGTATAATATCTACGTTCTGTCCCATCTGGTGAACTGGGAGGATATCATGGCAGGCGAGGTGGAGCAAAAGGAAAACGAGAGCTTCTACGACGAACCGCTTCCTCCTTTGTATCTCATGATCCGCCATTTCGATATCAGCAAGGAAGCATTTTTAAGCGTGGCAGACCAGTTGAGCAAAGAACAGATCGATTGGTTGTTTTCGGGTGCCGACGAAAAGGCGATCATGGAAAATTTGAAAGCGGAGTGGGCGGTGTACTACGACGGCAGGCTCTACAACGTTTATGAATTGGCAGAGCTTGACAAGGACCTGGTGATCGAGTTGAGAGAAAACGGCGTTTTTGACGAGCTCATCGCGTATATGGACTCCCTTGGGGTTGAGTCGGAAGCCTTGACCTTCATCAAGGATGCGGGGAGATAAGCCTCGCCATCCATAAATTATAATAGTTTGTCAAGGAACCCTCCTGTCGGAAAACTTTCGGCGGGAGGGCTTTTTCATTAAAAAATATTTTTCCTAACCGAAATTTCACTTTCGCGGGGTTGCAATGCAAGAAAAAATCTGCTAATATATAACTGCTATTGATAAATAGGAAGGAAGCGATCGTTTTGCGTAAAACCAAGATCATTTGTACCATCGGCCCTGCCAGCGACAGCGAAGAGGTATTGGAGCAGCTTTGCCGCGCGGGCATGAACGTGGCGAGACTGAATTTCTCCCACGGTACCCATGAGGAGCACCGCGTGCGGATCGACCGCATCAAGCGCGTCCGCGAGAAGCTGGGATTGCCCATCGCCATTCTGTTGGATACCAAAGGCCCCGAATACCGCATCCGCACCTTCAAGGATGGCAAGGTGACCTTGCACGAGGGCGATCCCTTTGTGTTCACCACCGAGGAGGTGGAGGGGGACGAGACCCGTGTTTCCGTCAGCTACAAGGGGCTTGCCAAGGATCTGAACGTAGGCGACCGTATTCTGTTGAGCAACGGCTTGCTTTCCTTTGTGGTGGAGGAGACTGACGGCGTTTCTTTGCGTACCCGTGTGTTGATTGGCGGAGAGCTTTCCAACCGCAAGAGTATGTCCTTCCCCGGCAGGGTGTTGAAGCAGGATTACATGAGCCCCCAGGACAGGGAAGACATCCTCTTTGGCATTGAGAACGACGTGGATTTCATCGCCTGCTCCTTTGTCTCCTGCAAGGAAGATCTACTTGCCGTGCGGGCTGTTTTGGACGAAAAGAATAACACCGACATTGACCTCATCGCCAAGATCGAGAACCGTGCCGGTATCGATAATATTGAGAGCATCTGCGAGGCCTGCGACGGCATTATGATCGGCAGGGGCGACATGGGCGTGGAGATCCCCTTTGAGGAGCTGCCCGCCATCCAGAAATCTCTCATCACCACCTGCCGTTTGTTGGGCAAGCGTGTGATCACCGCCACCGAGATGTTGGAATCCATGATCCACAACATCCGTCCCACCCGTGCGGAGATCTCCGACGTGGCCAACGCGGTTTACGATGGCTCCAGTGCCATCATGCTCTCCGGCGAGACTGCGGCAGGGGATCACCCCGCGCTGTGCGTGGAGATCATGGCAAAGATTGCAGAGACCACCGAGCAAAGTGTGGATTATATTTCCATGTTCCGCGGCAGCGGTTTCCGTATCAAGAACACCGCAGACGCCATCTCCCACGGTACCTGCGGCATGGCCATCGATCTGGATGCCAAGGCCATCGTGGTTTGCTCCCTTTCCGGTGCAACCGCCCGCATGGTCTCCCGCTTCCGCGCTCCCGTGGACATTTTGGGCTTGACCACCGGGGAAAAATGCTGGCGGAAGCTGGCACTCTCTTGGGGTGTCCAACCCGTGCTTTGCCCCGTGTTTGATTCCACCGACGTTTTGTTTTACGTGGCAAAAAATGCCGCCAAGACCCAGTGTGATCTCAAGGCGGGCGACCGTATCGTCATCACCGGCGGCATCACCAACGGCATCTCCGGCAATACCAACCTGATCAAGGTAGATATGATTTAAGTATAAAAGGCACTTTCGGAAAAAAGTGCCTTTTTTGATAAAAAAGTAACGCGAAAGCAAAAAAACAACCGATTGTCTATGTTCTTTTCTTCAAAAGTGTGGTAAGATAGCATCATCGAGAGTGCATTCCGAAATAACTTGAAACGAGAAATACAAAACATGAAAGAATTTATCGGCGAGCATATTGCCTATTACCGCAAGAAAGCGGGTATGACCCAGGAGCAGTTGTCAGAGAAAATGGGTGTCACCGCTCAGGCTGTCTCCAAGTGGGAAAACGGGCTGACTTGCCCGGATTTGGATTCCGTTGCCAGACTTTCGGAGATTTTGGGTGTGTCTGTGGAGCAGTTGATCCACGGGGATGCGGCAGTCCCCTCCGTTTCGGTGGTGGAAACGCCCCAAGTGGGCAGACGGGTGCTTTGCATCCACGTGCAGGTGAAGGGCCCCGCAACCACTAACATCACCGTCCGTTTCCCTGTGGAATTGGTCTTGAAGGCGTACGAGATGGGCAGCCTGGAGTCTCTGGTGGGGGACGAAGCCCCCTTCGTGGAGCAGGCGATCGAAATGATCCGCCAAGGCACCGTTGGCTCCCTTGTGGACGTGGAAACGGAGGAAACCGTGGTGAAGATCGAGGTGGTGGAGGTATGACGGCGTATTTGCAGACCTCCGCAGGCAGGGAAGAGCTCCTTCTCCCGGCGGATACAATTTGGGTAAACATCAGCGTCGAAGACGAAAACAGGAACAACACTACCATGATCGATTTGGACTTGGATGTTTTTCCTTTCCACGCCATCCAACGCGTCACACCGGAGGGTATACACGTGACCCTGGATTGCGCTATCAGCGACGATCCCGCCTTCCGCGAGATCCTAAAGCGGTATCGGGGGATCTCCATGGTGGAGATGGCAATGCACGACTTTGAGCTGACCGTGATCATATAAAAACGAAAAACGAAGGGGTGCCGTGTAAGCACCCCTTTGGTCGTCTATTGCTTGGCTTTTTGCAGGATCTCTTCCTTGGTCAGCCCATAGGCCCGGGCGATATCCTTAGCGTAGCTTTTTCCTCCGCTTCCGGGAAGAATGCGGAACTGTCTGCGGTGGGAAGATTCATCTAACTTGGCGGTGAGATTTCCGACGGTGGGAAGTTTTCCTTCTAAGTTGCGCAGATCATGGAAATGGGTGGTAAAGATTCCCTTGGCACCGATCTCACCGTAGGCTTCCAAAATTTCTGCGGCAATGGCAGAGGCTTCGGTGGCATCGGTGCTGGACAGTGCTTCGTCAAATAGGAAGAGACTTTCCTTGGTGATGATGCGGTTGAATTCGCTGATTTGGCGACATTCGTCGGAGAGTCTGCCGTGGACGTAGGATTTTCCGCGGATGTCTACAAAATGCACCAAGATTGCATCTACGAGAGCGACTTGGGCTTCTGCGGCGGGGAGAAGCAGGCCTAAGTGGAGCATGGCGTAAAGGATGCCCACCGATTGGGTGTATATGGATTTGCCGCCTTGGTTGGGGCCGGTCAAAATATATTGACGGCGTTCCCGCGAGAAGGACAGATCGTTTTGCACCACCGCTCCCTTTCGTTCTGTGGCCAGGGTAAGAATGGGGTGGTAAAGTCCCGCTACCTTGTCTTCCTCTGCAAGCAGAGGCTTGCACAAGGGATAGCCCGCTTGCTTCAGTTCCGTCAAAGGAACCATGACAGCGGAAACAAACTTCCATTCCTCAAACGCGGAAAGCAGGCTGTGAAGATTGCCCAGCACGTGCTTTTTGATCACGCCCGACCAGGAGCGCAACGCAGAGGAGAAGACTTTCCCCAACGCACCGTTGACGGAAGCCTGCAAGGAGCCCAGTTCTTCTCCCGTGAGCCTATGCTGTAAGGGGAGGAGCGGCGCGCTGCATGAGAAGTCGTTGCTCTTTAAATCCAAGCGCAACAGCTTATCCAAATAATTTCCGGAGACAAAGGGCTGCGTATGAACCTCCAAAAGCCCTGCCTCTGTGGGTTGAAGCTGTCCGTTGAGATTGATTCCCACGGTGATGCTTTTGATCTCCCGTACAACGTGAACCTGTTGCTCTACGGCATTGCGCAGGGCATCAAATTCCGCTCCGTCGCAGAGAGGCGACAACAGTGAGTGCAGATTTTGCAAAGCCTTGCTTGCAGGCTGAAAACGGTCAAACAGCCCCTTCATATCCTGCAGAAATTCTACGTAGGATTCCATTTCCTTGACACTGTAGAGTAACCGCTCGTTGGTCATGGCGGAATCCTTTTCTTTTTGCAGATCGTAAAGATCGGAAAGCTTGGCAAAGCCCTGCTCTAAGCCAAAAAACAGCTCCGGCTTTTCCAAAAGCTCTGCAAAAAGCTCTCGGCGAAGCAAAAGCGTATCCCGACACACCGAGAAATATTCCCGCAGATCCCGCTCTTTTTCTCCCAGCTTGCGTCCCTTGTTGATGGGGATTAGTGCTTTGAGATCCAAGGCTTCGATAAAAGAGAAGTCTTCAAAAGAGGTGCGGGGATCGTAATCACTCCAAATCAAACTGTATGCCATGAAAGCTCCTCCTTATAAAAGCCATTGATGAATTCCCATTGCCGCCAAAAGCGCAATGATGGGAAGCGCGGCGATGTAAACGGCAGAATAGCGGTATGCCCGCCAAACCTTGCAGAAAAAGTAGTAAAAATAGCCTTCGAAGGCCAACATTGGCAGAGCGGCAATTACCCACGGGGTAAAAACGAAAATAAAAAGCAGAGTGGCACCGCCGAAAAACAACAGTGCCATCATAACCAACTTCTTCGTGGGGGCGCAGATCAATTTGCTTTGGTCGCAAAGAGACAGAATTCTGTTTGCCCATTGTGACAAGATCTGCATAATTGCCCCTTTCTTTTACACATATACTTCTACTTTTACGTTCAGCTTGCCTTTGCGGCTGGTGGAGGCCACTCCCGCAAAGCGGAACTTCCCGTGGCGGCGAACGGAGATCACGTTGCCCTCGTTCACTGCGCCGCTGTTATTCTCGGTAATCTTACCGTCGATGTAGACCAGTCTGCCGCGGAACAGCTCCAGACTTTCCTCCCGGGAAAGCTTAAACACTCCCGCCACCAGCACGTCTGCCCGCAGGGAAGCCACCTGGATCATCCGTTCCTCGGTACGGGTGCAGAGATCGGCGGGGACGTTCTCGCAAAGAGAACAACGCAGGGTGGTGTGCCGCGCCTTGGTCAGCTCCTCCAGCAGAATAGGGGCAACGCTGTCCTTGCAGAAAATGTAGCCCACGTTCTCCAGCAGATAAATATCCCCCAGCGTTTCTCTGGCGATGTCTAAATTCATCATCGCACCCAGCAGGTCTCTGTGGGTGAGCGGGTCGGCAAATTTTTGCTGTGCAGGCTCTGCCTTGATACAGCAGATGGGGAAAGGCTCCTCGCTGTCGCCAAAACGAGCCATTACCCGTTCGCACCCTTCCGTGCCGCCAAACAGCGTCAGCCCTGCATACTCCACGTCGCTTTTGCATTGCAACAGCAGATCTACCTCGTCCATGGCCATGAAAGGGGTGAAGAGACACCGCCCGGTGGTATAAGCTCGCTCTGCCAGCTCGGCAAAACGGCGCTTTTTTTGTGCTTCCTCGGCAAAACTCATTCGTTCACGGGCTCCATGGCGTTGCTTGCGCCCTCGGCGGCCTTGATGCGGAAGACCACTCTCAGCACGATGGCGGCGGCAAAGCTTGCAATACCGTCACAGATCAGCACCACGTAGGTGAAGATATCCCGCACCTCGCCCTCAAATGCGGTGGCGATCAGCACGGTGCAAAGCAGGAAGAGGCAGGAAACCACCAGCATGGGGATCCACATCACACTTTGGATACAGCGAAGCTGAATGGAGTTTTGCACCTTCACCAAAGAGGTGAGCATGATGCAAAGGTTCAGAAGAATGGTGAGACTGTCCGCTACGGCATCCGCTTCCACCATGATGCAGAAGCCGATCAGCACCGCAAAGGCGCCCAAGGAGAAGCCGTAGGCGTGGATATCAAGATACTGACGGCGCAGGAAATACTGAATGATCAGTGCGGCACCGAATACCATGGAAATCATTCCCAAAAGATAGGCAAAGACCTTGGTATTGATCTCATCTACGATCAAAAGCAAAAGTCCCAAGACGATATAGACGATGGGAAATAAAAAGGTGAAGACTGCACTGAGGTCTTTTGTAAACTTTTTGTTCATGGTAACGTCCGTCCCTTCGACTGTTCTTTGTTACAGTATAACGCATCCCCGCGTAGATTGCAAGATTTTTTTGAAAAAAGGCAAAAAATCGTCTTTCCGTGAAAGTCATATCGGAAGCGGCGTGAAAAAACACCCCCGAACCGTGGGTTCGGGGGTGAGAGCGAAGCGAACCCCTCACTCTCATATAAAAAGCGTCGCTGCCCGAATTCACTTCGGGCAAAAGACACCTCTTACGGTTTTTCTCGCCCCGAAGGGAAAAGCGAGAAAAATTCGCGCCCTTGTGCGCGAACCCCCGTAGGGGGCACACGCCGCGCGGAAGCGGCGTGAAAAAAACACCCCCGAACCGTGGGTTCGGGGGTGAGAGCGAAGCGATAATTATGCCTTGCCGTTGCAGCCGAGTACGTTGACCAGCTTGTGACGAACCAGCTCTTTGATGTTAGCGCGAGCGGGCTTCAGATATTCTCTGGGGTCGAACTTGTCGGGATGCTCGGCAAAGAACTTACGAACAGTGCCGGTCATTGCCAGACGCAGGTCGGAGTCGATG
>JAFYNA010000177.1 GCA_017549925.1 Clostridia bacterium
TACCATGGGCAACGGACACGACACCCTGTGGCTCTCCCGTGCTGTGGGGGAGACGGGAAAGGTCTACGCCTTTGATGTCCAGCAAGCCGCCCTGGACAGCACCGCAAGATTGTTAAAGGAAGAAAACGCCCATGACAACGTGACTTTGATCTTAGACTCCCACCACAACGCCGCAAACTATATCAAGGAGCCTATCTGCGTGGGAATGTTTAACTTGGGCTGGCTTCCCGGCGGGGATAAATCCATCACCACCCTGCGGGAGACTACCCTCCCTGCGGTGGAGACCGCCATCAACCTCCTTGCCCCCGGCGGAGGCATCCTGCTGGTGGTGTACCCCGGTCACGAGGAGGGCAGGATCGAGGGGGAAATGATCACCGCGTATCTTTCCACTTTGAACCGTAAGCAGATCTGCTGTTCCAAATTGCAGATCGTCAATTCTCCCACCTCGCCCTTCTTCTTTTTGATCGAGAAAAAATGATCTCCCCAAGAGCCGCGTGAAAAACGCGGCTTTTTTTGTATTCTCTCTTGACATTCTCTAACTTTTGTGATAAGATAACACGCGATATATAACTAATGCTATACATGAGGTGATGCACATGGCACCCAAGGTAAAGGTTACGAAAGAAGAGATCCTGGCTTCCGCTGTGGAGCTTGTGCGCAGAGGTGGCGGTCAATCCTTGAATGCAAGGAATATTGCGGCCGCCTTGAACTGCTCTACCCAGCCCATCTTCTCCAACTTCTCCTCCATGGAGGAATTGCGCTACGCGGTGCTGGTGCAGGTGGATGAGCTGTACCGCGGATACTTAAAAGCCGAGAGGGAAAGCGGTAACTACCCGCCCTATAAGGCCGGCGGTATGGCGTATATTCGCTTTGCCAAGGAAGAGAAGGAGCTTTTCAAGCTGTTGTTTATGTGCGACCGTGGGGACGAGGCTCTTTACGCAGGGGCAGGACTGGACGGCGAAATGGAAGCCTTGGTGCAGAACCAAACGGGCTTGGATGAGCAGGAGGCAAGGCTGTTCCATCTGGAGGCCTGGGCATACGTCCACGGCATCGCCACCATGTTTGCCACGGGATTTTTGAACTTGGAGTGGGAGCTGGTGAGCCGTATGCTTACGGATTTCTACCAAGGTCTTCGCAAGCAAAAAGGAAGAGATTGAGTATGGATGCTATCAGAATTGAAAATTTAACCAAGGAATATAAAGACACCGTAGCGGTGGATAACCTTTCCTTCACCGTAGCCCAAGGAGAGCTGTTCTCCCTGCTGGGAGTGAACGGAGCGGGGAAGACCACCACCATCAAAATGCTTTCCTGCCTGACCCTCCCCACCGCAGGGGATGCCTTCTTACATGGGAAGAGCATCTGCAAGGAGTCTGCCGCGGTGAAAGCCATGGTGGGCGTTTCTCCCCAGGAGACCGCCGTTGCCCCGGGACTTACCGTGTATGAAAATTTAGAGCTGATCTGCGGCCTTTACGGCTTGAAGAAGGATGCCCGCAAGGAGCGTATCGACGAGATCGTTGCCTCCCTGCGCTTGGAGAAGATGCTTCGCAAAAAGGCAGGGAAGCTTTCCGGCGGCTGGCAGAGACGGCTGAGCATCGCCATGGCGTTGATCTCCCATCCCCGGATCTTGTTCTTGGATGAGCCCACCTTGGGGCTTGACGTTATCGCCCGCAGTGAGCTGTGGGATCTGATCCGCTCCTTAAAGGGGAAGACTACCATCCTGCTGACCACTCACTACATGGAGGAGGCGGAAGCCCTCTCCGACCGTGTTGCCATTATGAAGGACGGCAGACTGTTGATCTGCGATACCCCCGCAGGTATCAAGAATGCCGCGGGAAAGGAATCCTTCGGCGACGCGTTTATCCATATAGTAAAGGAGGGAGGCGCCCTATGAGAATGCTGACCTTTGCAGGCAGAAACACCAAAGAGCTTCTGCGAGATCCCTTAACCTTAGCCTTTGGGCTGGGCTTCCCCTTGGTCTTGCTGTTTTTACTTTCCGCCATCCAAGCCAACGTGCCCGTGTCGCTGTTTGAGGTCGAACATTTGACCCCGGGCGTCGCGGTGTTTGGGCTTTCCTTTATGACCTTGTTCTCCGCAACCCTCATCTCCAAGGACAGGGGCAGCTCCCTTTTGCGGCGGTTGTATACCACCCCTCTCACCTCCTTGGATTTCATTTTGGGCTACACCCTGCCCATTCTGCCCATGGCGGTAGCGCAGGCCACCATCTGCTACCTCGCCGCCCTCTTCTTGGGGCTGGAGGTGACGGTGAATCTGCTGTTCGCCATTCTGTTCATCCTGCCCGTTTCCTTGCTGTACATCGGCATAGGGCTTCTCTGTGGCAGTGTTCTCACCGATAAGCAGGCAGGCGGTGTTTGCGGCGGGTTGCTCACCAACCTTGCCGCATGGCTTTCCGGTACTTGGTTCGATTTGGACTTGGTGGGCGGCGCCTTCAAGACCATCGCCAACGCCCTGCCCTTTGTTCACGCCGTGGAGCTGGAGCGCGGGGTGCTGGCAGGAAATTTCAGCGAAGCTCTGCCCCATCTGTGGTGGGTGTTGGGCTACGCCGTATTGACCCTTGCCGCCGCGGTAGGGCTGTTCTTGCGACAGATGAAGAGACAATAAGATTACAGAAGGAGTTTTTTGCTCCTTCTTTTTCTTTTTCTCTTGACAAATCTGTCTATTTGTGATAGACTGCAAATGTGGTCTATTAACGATAGACAAAGGAGGATACGTTATGGAAGAACGGAAATTAGGCTTGGTGGAAGGGAAGTTTGCAGACCTGATCTGGCAACACGCCCCCATGACCACCAAGGAACTGGTTGTTTTGTGCGAAAAAGAGCTGAACTGGAAGCGCACCACCACCTACACGGTACTGAAAAAGCTGTGCAACCAAGGGATCTTCTGCACCGAGGAGGGCTTGGTGACGGTGCTGGTTTCCAAAGATGACTTCTACGCCATGCAAAGCGAGAAATTCGTGGAGGAGACCTTCGAAGGCTCTCTGCCCGCCTTCATCGCCGCCTTTGCCTCCCGTAAGAAGCCCTCGGAGCAGGAGCTTGCGGAGATCCGTAAGCTGTTGGATGCGTTTAATGAGGAACCAAAATGAAAGAAATCTTCTACGAAATACTGAATCTCAGCCTATCCGCCGCGTATTTAGTGCCCGTGGTGCTGGTATTGCGGCTGGTATTGAAGAAAGCACCCCGCTGGACGGTTTGCCTGCTGTGGGGCTTGGTGGCTCTGCGTTTGGTGATGCCCTTTTCCTTGGAAAGCGACGTCAGCCTCCACCCGGGGAGAGAACCCGTCACAGACCTGCAAAACCAATTCGCAGGGGAGACGGCACGTCCCGAGACACCTCCCGCTGAAGTGCCTTCTGTTCCCGCGGTTCCCGAAGCTCCCGCTCTCCCTTCGGTGCCTGCGGAAGAACTTGACCTCATGGAGATTCTTGCCTATGTCTGGCTGGCGGGTGCTTGCACCATGGCTCTTTACGGCTTGGTTTCCTACTTCCGCTTGAAACTCAAAGTCCGCCCCTCCTTGCAGGTGGAAAAACGGGTCTTCGTCTGCGACGGCATCGGCTACCCCTTCCTGCTGGGCGTCCTGCGCCCCAAGGTGTACTTGCCCTCCGACTTAGAGGAGCCCCACCTTTCCTACGTGCTTGCCCACGAGAAAGCCCACGTGAAACGAGGCGACCATCTGTGGAAGCCCTTGGGATTTGCTTTGCTGACAATCCATTGGTTCAACCCCTTGCTGTGGGTGGCTTATCTCCTGCTCTGTCGTGACATTGAAGCCGCCTGTGACGAAAAGGTGGTTCGGGACATGGACAATATCCAAAAGGACGGCTATTCCCGCGCCCTGCTGGCCTGCAGTCTGCAGGGGGCTTTCCACCGCAGATGGATCTCCGCTTGCCCCGTGGCCTTCGGGGAAACCGGGGTGAAGACCCGCATCAAGTCCGTTTTGCATTACAAAAAGCCCGCCTTCTGGGTGCTACTGATCGCTATCTTGGCTTGCGTCGCCGTTGGCGTGTTCTTCTTGACGGATCCGGCGGAAGAGCCCGACGTGGAATCTTCTGCGGAAAGCTCGGAGGAGAGCTTAGAAGAAAGTTTGGAAGAAAGTGCAGAAGAGAGCATAGAGAATACCTCTTCCGAATCCTCGGAAGAGCGCTTTGAAGACCCTTATCTGACGTGGGAACCCTCCTGGGGTGAAGTTGATCCTGCGGAATACAATTATCAGTTCTTTGATGTTTCTCCCGAGGAATGGACTGTACCTATTTTCTCTGTGGAGCCGGCGGAAGAAGTACCTTCCTTTGTGGTGCGTACAGAAAAAGGTGGCTACGAGATGATCCTCGCCGACGGAAGGAAGAACATGACCATCCCTGCGGAGTATTATTGGTATCTTCCTTATCTTTCGGAAGACTTGTATGAACAAGCGATGGCAGAGCTTCCCGAGGATGGGCACCCTCATTTCAGCCGTAATAAAGAAGGGTATTTGTATCTGTACTGGGAAGCAATACGGGATCTTGTGCCTGAGAATCCCGGCGATACCGGTTGCAACATTGACCACGAGCATGTTTTCGGCGGTTCCCGCCTTTCTGCAAAAGCCTTAGAGAGTTATTGCGGAGAGGGTGCCACCGGCGTTATCTATCGTTCCGGCGATGCATCAGTTCGAGGGTCAGGATACTTGATGGAATGGGCAAACAATGACATCGTCTTTAATTGGGACTTCAATCGTATCGAGTGGTCCGGTGCAAAAGATCCGCGCTTGGCATTTGTTCCTACGCTTCTTGTAACAGATGAGATTACTGTAGAGCTTCCGGAGGGAATGACCTTGAAATGGGTAGACCATGTTATACCTTCTGAAACGGGTTACGCCAGTTCTGGAATAAAAACATGGAATACACTGAAGAACGGAACCTATTGGATTAAGATCAGACTTCAATACGAAAAAGACGGTATCACGGCAGACTTTGAGGACATCATTCGCCTTGACATTCGGCGGTAAATAATCCCTCCCGAAAACGGCAGTTTTCGGAAATAAAAGTTTTTGGGGATCCAACCACTTTTTTCAAAAAGGGGTTGGTAACAAAAGGCGCCTTTTTTCAAAAGAAAGGTGCCTTTTCTCTTGACAAAAAACGGGATTTTCTGTTATACTGCAAGAAAGTGTCAAAAAAAGGAGGCTTTCTATGCTTCGTCATTTTATCTCGTATTACAAGCCGTACAAGGGACTTTTTGCCTTGGATATGCTGGCATCCCTTTTGATCGCGGCGGCGGATCTGTTCTATCCCATGATCGCGCGGAATATCATCAACGATTACGTACCCAACCGCAACCTGCGCCTTTTGATCATCTGGCTGGGGGCACTTTTGCTGATCTATTTCACAAAAATGTGCCTCAACTACTTTGTGCAGTACATGGGTCACGTCATGGGCACCCGTATGCAGGGGGATATGCGCCGTGATATGTTTCGCCACCTGCAAAAGCTTCCCCTCTCCTTCTTTGATGAGAATAAAACGGGCAACATCATGTCCCGTATCATCAACGACCTTTTTGACGTTTCCGAGCTTGCCCACCACGGTCCCGAGAATTTGTTCCTGTGCGTGGTCATGTTCATCGGCTCTTTCACCATCATGGGCTCCATCAACCCCATCTTGGCCTTGATCATTTTTGCCATGGTTCCCGTGATCGTGCTATTCTCTTTGAAGATGCGTGGCAGAATGCACAGAGCCTTCAAGGAATCCCGTGAGCAGATCGCAGAGGTCAACGCCGAGGTGGAGACCTCCATCGCAGGCATCCGTGTTTCCAGAGCGTACGTTTCCGCCGACCACGAAATTCAGCGGTTCGATTCTCAAAATGGCAGATACGTGCAGGTGCGCAGTGATTCCTACAAGGCCATGGGGCAGTTCCATTCCGGCATGGGCTTCCTGTCCGACCTGCTGTACCTGATTGCTTTGGCGGCAGGCGGTATCTTCTTCTATAACGGCTGGATCGACAGCGGCTCCTTTGCCGCCTTCGTGCTGTATATTTCCATGGTGCTTAAGCCCATCGGCAGTCTGGTCGCCCTCATTGAGCAGATGCAGAACGGTATGACCGGCTTCCACCGCTTCCGCGAGATCATGGAGGTTGCTCAGGAGACCGAGCCGGAATCCCCCGTGAAAAAGGACAAGGTGGAAGGTAAGATCACCTTCGATCGCGTTTCCTTCCGCTACGGCGGAGAGGGAATGAAAGGGGATAAGTTCGTCATCGACGACCTCTCCTTGGAGTTGGAAAGCGGCAAGACCGTGGCTTTGGTGGGCCCCTCCGGCGGCGGTAAGACCACTCTCTGTCATTTGATTCCCCGCTTCTACGAGCTGGAAAAGGGCACCATCTCCATCGACGGGGTGGATATCCGCGACTTCAAGCGTGAGGATCTCCGCCGCGCCATCGGCATCGTTGCTCAGGACGTGTTCCTGTTCAACTGCTCCATTCGGGAGAACATTGCCTACGGCAATCCCGACGCCACCGACGAGGAGATCATGGAGGCCGCCAAGAAGGCCAACATTCACGATTACATTATGACCCTGGAGCAGGGCTACGACACCAACGTGGGTGAACGTGGTATCAAGCTTTCCGGCGGTCAAAAACAGCGCATCTCCATCGCCCGCGTGTTCTTGAAGAACCCGCCCATTCTGATCTTGGACGAGGCAACCTCTGCTCTGGACAACGTCACCGAGATGCTGCTCCAGCAGTCTCTGGAGGAGCTTTCCAAGGGCAGAACCGTGGTGGTGGTAGCCCACCGCCTTTCCACCGTCAAGAACGCCGACGAGATCGTAGTCCTCACTGCCGACGGCGTGGAGGAGCGCGGCACCCACGAGGAGCTGCTCGCCAAAAAGGGCATGTATTCTATCCTGTACAATCATCAGTTCAAACAATAAATTTTAAGAATAATTCTTAATTTTAAAAACTTTTAAGAAACCTATTGACAAGGAAGAAATTTCTTGCTAAAATGTGCGTGTAAAGAGAAAACAACAACACAAACTTTTGGAGGATATCAATTATGAAGAAATATGTTTGCCCCGTATGCGGTTACGTTCACGAAGGTGAGTCCGCTCCCGAGAAGTGCCCCATCTGTAAGGTTCCGGGCGAGAGATTTGTAGAGCAGGTTGCCAACGAGATGACTTGGGCAGCTGAGCATATCGTAGGTGTTGCCAACGGCGCACCCCAGGAGATCATCGATGGTCTGCGTGAGAACTTCGTAGGCGAGTGCACCGAGGTTGGTATGTACCTTGCAATGGCAAGAGTTGCACACCGCGAGGGCTACCCCGAGATCGGTCTGTACTGGGAGAAGGCTGCTTTGGAAGAGGCTGAGCACGCCGCTAAGTTTGCAGAGCTGCTGGGCGAGGTTATCACCGACAGCACCAAGAAGAACCTGGAGCTTCGCGTAGAGGCCGAGAACGGCGCTACCGCAGGCAAGTTCGAGCTGGCTAAGATGGCTAAGGAGCTGGGTCTGGATGCTATCCACGATACCGTTCACGAGATGGCTCGCGACGAGGCTCGTCACGGTAAGGCATTCGAAGGCCTGCTGAAGAGATACTTCAACTAATTCTTAAAAACGAGGTTATCACTATGAAATACGTTTGTCCCTGTGGCTACGAATACGATCCCGCTGTAGGCGATCCCGATAACGGCATCGCTCCCGGCACTCCTTGGGAAGAGGTAGCAGA
>JAFYNA010000178.1 GCA_017549925.1 Clostridia bacterium
AGAGCTGATGGCGGATCTTGACCCATCCGTCTACACCGTGGTGTTGGATCACCAGCCCACGGATTTTGACGCCGAGGCGCAGGCAAAGGTTGACCTGGTGCTGTGCGGACATACCCACGGCGGACACCTCTTCCCCACGGGACTTGTGGGCGTGTGGTTCGGGGGCAACGACCTCTGCTACGGCAAAGAGGTGCGGGAGAGCTCCACCTTTATCGTCTCCTCCGGCATCTCCGGCTGGACCATGCCCTTTAAGACCGGCTGTATCTCCGAGATCGTGGTGATCCGCGTGGCGGAGGGATAAAACCCAAAGCAAAAGGCTGAGGAATTCTCAGCCTTTTTTCGTTGTGATCAAGAAGCGTTGCCCCAGTAGAACTCCCACAAGGTCACAATTCCGGTTTCGGAATCATACAGGAAGCAAGTGAAGGAACACCGCCACTCCTCCGTGGGCAAGCAGTTGTATTCTTCCGTATGCCAATTGTACAGCAGGATGTAATCATACCCGCCCTCAAAAGGCAGGATAGCTTTTACCTCCTCCGGCAGATCCGGAAGCCAGTTTGCCTCCTCGGTCAATCCCGCTTCAAAGGAGTCTCTCTCATCGGCGGAAATCAACGCAATGCTGACAGCGGTAATTTCGTAGGAATCGTCCTCCAAAATGGCCTCCTCATAGAAGGTGGTGGTCATAAAATCCGTTTCCGGCAAGATCACTCCTGCATACTCCGCCAAAGAAAACGATACCTGAGCATATTCTTCGTCGGTGTAATCCAGGTCAAATTCTGTATTTGCGATAGAGAGCAAAAGCAATCCGCAAAGGATTCCCACCACGATGTTTTTCGTGGCTTTTTTCTTTTTGCTCCGCAGATATATACCCACCGCAACAGAAGCCAGAGGCAGGATCATCATCAAGTAATATACCCAATAATAATCAAGCAAAAGGAAATCTTCCCCCTCGGCCAAAAGACCCACGCCCACCGCCGCAAGGACGCCCAAAAAAGGCGACAAGAGGCACAGATAAACCAATCCGAATGAAATCCACCGCCAAAGTCCCTTGACGGCTGTTCTCTTGTTCTTTGGCAAATTGCTCTTCAAAAGAAGCTCCAGGCGGGAATCCGGCTCTAACGCTCCCTTTTGGAACAGACTTACGGGGAACAGGTACAGCGTGCTTCCGTGATACAAATGGTAAAAGAAGTTATCCACCGACACGGTGTTGATCTGATCGTAGGGAATGCAATGAACGATGGGCGTTCCCGTATCACCGGTGGTGGCAAACGTCATCTCTCCGTCAAACAAGGAGACTTCCACCGTCTTCCCGGGGACGTTCTTCATGACGCAATTGCGTTCCTTGCGGTTGTTCCACCACAGAAATACCATGATTCCCGTTGCCGCCGTGCCAAGACCTGCGTAAAAGGGAGCCTCCAGCCAAAAGCCGGCAACCGTCGCCACCGCAAAAAGAACGACCATCGATATAAAAACAGAACTCTGTCCCTTGTACATCTTCTTCAAGAGCTCTTCTTCATAAGTGAAGGTATGCTTTTCCAAAGCCTCGGGTTCTTTTTCCTCCAAGGGTTGGGCTTCTGCCTCCTTCCCCAACAGCTCGTCCACGGAGATGCCGAAGATCTCCTTCAACAAAAGCAGGTTGTCCACCGTGGGCAGGGTCTGATCCTTCTCCCAAAGGCTCACCGTCTGGCGGCTCACCAAAAGCCGCTGCCCAAGCTCCTCTTGGGAAAGCCCGTTTTTCTTACGGTGCTCCTGAATACGTTGACCAACTGTCATGCTATCGCCTCCATTTCTTTGCACTCAGTATACATCATCCCAAAGGAAAAAGCAAGCACCAATGGCTTGCTTTTGTCAAGTTGCACTTGCATTCTGTTTTTGCGCCACGATCGCTACGCGCTTTGGAGAACAAGTCCCGCTTTTTTCGTTATGCCAAAGGGTCTGCCTCGTAGACAATGGCGTACCAATCCATCACGGCAAACCCTCCACGGAGATATGCTACCCGCAGGAACTGATACGTCCCGCTTTCTTCCGGCAACTTATTAAACTCTCCCGTGGTGATGTTATAGATGGAAAGATAGTGAAACTCCATTGTTCCCAGGGAAATGGGAATCAGCTCGGCGGGGAGCTCCGTTATCCAGGCGGGATTCTCGGCAAGATCCTTCTCAAACTCCTTGCAAGATTCGTCCTTGAAAAACACCTCTTTGGTAGAGAAATGAGCAACGCCGTCCACAAAGCCGTTTCCCTCGTAGGTTTGGGAAATGGTGTCAATGGGCGGAAGCTCTATACCGAAATCGACGATCTCCTCCTCTGCCGTCTTTTGCAGCTTTTCATGCCACTCAATGGTGCCGGGCATATATACCCCAAACCGCAAAGCGACAGACAGCACGATCACGCCCACAATCAGGTTGTGCAACCCCTTTTTGTTCTTGAAAAGCAGGAAGAGTCCCGCCGCAACACAGCCCACGGGGATGGCCACCGCAGGGATCATAGTCCAGATAAGCGCGGCGCGGGGATCCTCTGCCATCAAAACGAGGTCACTGGCAGGAATGAGCAAAAAATATTCCAAATACGCCAGCACGCAAAGGCTCAAGGAAATAACCCGGGGGAGCCCCTTCGCTTTTTTCCGCCTGCTTTGCTCCTCCTGTCTTTTCAACAACACTTCCAAACGGGACTCGGGGTCGTACTCCCCTTTTTCAAACAAGGCGTAGGGAATCAAATACTCCTTCCCTTGATGATACATCATATAATAGGTCAGGTCTTTATGTACCTTTTCGATCTCGCCGTAAGGGATCCGGGATTCCCACTGTCTCTTCCCGTCCCGAGAAAAGATTGCAAGCAATTCCCCTTCGTAAAGCAACAGCTCCAAGCTGCCGCCCGGCAAGGAACGCAGATATCTGCTTCTGCGTCTCAAAACAAAAGCAAGATCAACGAACAGCGCACAGCTCACAAGGAGAACGAAGGAGCCGTAAAGGCGATCCAAGAAGTCGTAACCGTCCCACAAAACGGAAACCCCAAAAAACAAGAGAAACACGCCGAGCAGCAACCGCACCCAAATGTACCGCCGAAACATCCCGGCAAGAGGCTCTCTTTGGTAGATGATCTCCCACTTCTCCAACGGCGGGTTCTCTTCCTCCGCCACCTTCTCCACCCCCAAAAGCTCGTCCACGGAGATGCCGAAGATCTCCTTCAACAAAAGCAAGTTGTCCACCGTGGGCAGGGTCTGATCCTTCTCCCAAAGGCTCACCGTCTGACGGCTCACCAAAAGCCGCTGCCCAAGCTCCTCTTGGGAAAGTCCGTTTTTCTTACGGTGCTCCTGAATACGTTGACCAACTGTCATGCTATCGCCTCCATTTCTTTGCACTCAGTATACACCAAGCCCAAGAAAAAAGCAAGCACCAATGGCTTGCTTTTGTCAAGTTGCACTTGCATTCTGTTTTTGCGCCACGATCGCTACGCGCTTCGAGGAACAAGTCCTGCCTTCTTTATCATCCGCTTTTTCAGCACCAAGAAGCCCACCAGCAACGCGACGAAGGTGAGAACCCAAGAAATGGGGTAGGAAATATAGAGAGATTCCAAGGTATGGAACTGCTCCATGCGGAAAATGGTGTAGATCCAGCCCAAGCGCAGGCCGCAAACACCCAGCACCGTCACCGCCATGGGCACCAAGGAGGAGCCCATTCCTCGCAGCATACCGGACATCACGTCCATCAAGCCGCAAATGAAATAAATCACGCAGACGTAGCTCATACGGGTCACGCCGAACAGAATGGCCTGAGGGCTGTCGGTGATGTAGACGGAAAGGAGAGACTCCGCAAACAGATAGCATCCGCCGCCCAAAACCAAGCCCACCGCGCCCACGGAAATCAAGCAGATCCAAAGGATCTTGCTGTAATTCTCATACTTCCGCGCACCGGTATTCTGCCCCATGAAATTCATGGCGGTCTGGTGGAAGGAGTTCATGGCCACGTACACAAAGCCCTCGATGTTCCCCGCCGCGGTGTTTCCCGCCACGGCAACCGGGCCGAACCCGTTGATGGAGGACTGGATCATTACGTTGGAGATGGAGAACAGCGAGCCCTGAATGCCTGCGGGCAAGCCGATGCGGGCAATCTTCCACAGGTCAAAGGGATAGATCTTCATTTTCCTCCATTCCAGACGGCAGGCATCCTCCCGATGGGTCAGCTTGCGAAGCACCAGAATGCAGGCAAGCAGCTGGGAGGAGATGGTAGCCAGGGCAACGCCCGCCACGCTCATGTGGAACACGATGACAAACACCAAGTTCAACAGCACGTTCACCACCCCTGCCAAGGAGAGGTAGATCAACGGGCTCTTGGTGTCCCCCGCCGCGCGCAGGATGGACGCGCCGAAGTTATACAGCAGGTTGGGGATCATGCCTGCGAAATAGATCTGCATATACAGAGCGGAAAGATCGATGAACTCCGCGGGGGTGTCCATCCATTCCAGGAATACGTGGGACAAGGAAACGCCCACCACCGTCAGAATTACGCCGCCGCACAACGCCGCGGGGATGGAGGTATGCACCGTGCGGTGGATCATTCCCTCATCCTTGGCACCGATTCCCTGAGCAACCATAACGCCCGAGCCCACGGAAAGCCCCATGAACATATTGACGATCAAATTGATCAAGGCACCCGTGGCGCCAACAGCACCCAAGGCCTCTTCTCCCGCGTACCGCCCTACCACCACCAGGTCGGCGGCGTTGAACAGCAGCTGCAAAAGCCCTGTGGCAATAATGGGCAGGGTGAACAGCCATATTTTCTTCCAAAACGGGCCCGTGCAAAGGTCGAGTCCCCGACTCTTTGCGGCAGTCTGTGCGCTCATATCCTACGTCCCTTTCCGTGTTTTCTCACTTGTACTTTACACCTTTTTGCCTCGAATTGCAACCCCTTTTTTGCCCTTTTCTGTGTCACAATGATTTTTCTTTGCCGGGAGAAAAAATCTTTGCGTTTGCTCTTGACATTTCCCCTTCCATCGTGTATAATAGCCTTCGTTCGTGGGTGTAGCTCAGTTGGTTAGAGCACTTGCTTGACATGCAAGGGGTCGTTGGTTCAAGTCCATTCATCCACACCA
>JAFYNA010000179.1 GCA_017549925.1 Clostridia bacterium
AAATCCGTTACCAGTATGTCTGTGATGCGTCTTTTGCAGGGGCCTGCAGGCCAGATCTATTCCGGCTCTATCCGCTTCAACGCCAAGGACAACGACGGCAACGAGAAGGTCTACGACATTGCCAAAATGCCCATGCGGGACATCCACAAGATCCGCGGCAATCAGATCGCCATGATCTTCCAGGAGCCCATGACCTCTCTGAACCCTGTGTTCACCATCGGACAACAGCTGGACGAGGTTACCTTCGTCAACAATCCCAAGGCTACCAAGGCGGAGGCAAAGGCACGCTCCATCGAGATGTTGAATCTCGTGGGCATCGCCATTCCCGAACGCGTTTATAATTCCTTCCCTCACGAGCTTTCCGGCGGTATGCGTCAGCGCGTGATGATCTCCATGGCATTGGCGGCAGATCCTCGTCTCATTATTGCAGACGAGCCTACCACCGCGCTGGACGTGACCATCCAGGCGCAGATTTTGGATCTTTTGAGAGACTTGAAGGAAAAAATCGACGGCTCCATTATGCTCATCACCCACGACCTCGGTATCATTGCCGAGATGGCGGATTACGTGGTGGTCATGTATGCGGGCAGAGTCATCGAGCAGGGCACTGTGCAGGAGATCTTCCATCATCCCATGCACCCCTATACCATCGGCTTGCAGAAATCCAAGCCCACCTTGGATTCCAACAGCGACACGCTGTTCAACATCCCCGGTAACGTGCCCAATCCCATCAATATGCCCGACTACTGCTATTTCCGTGAGAGATGCTCCTCTTGCGTCAAAAAGTGCGCAGGGGCATATCCGGGGATGATCCAGGTCAGCCCCACTCATTTCGTGGCTTGCCACTTGTACGGGGAGGAACAAAGCAATGGCTGAAGAAAATAAGATTCATTCCTCGGCAGAAGAGAACCTTTTGGAGATCCAGCACCTTCGCAAGTGTTTCCCACTAAAGAAGACCCTTACCGGTAAGGTCACCCGCGAGCTTATTGCGGTAGACGACGTTTCCTTTTCCTTAAAGGCAGGGGAGACCTTGGGTATCGTCGGTGAGTCCGGATGCGGTAAAACCACCTTGGGCAGAGCGATTTTAAAGCTTCATCAGCCCACCTCCGGCAAGATCTTCTTCGAAGGGCAGGATATTACGAACTTTACGTCTTCTCAAATGCGGGAGATCCGCAAGAAGATGCAGATCATTTTCCAGGATCCCTATTCCTCCCTTCCTCCCAGAAGCACCGTGGGCGGCATCCTTTCCGAGCCCGTGGAGGTTCACGGCATCGTGCCCAAGAACCAAGTCAAGGAATACGTTCTGGATCTGATGGACAAGTGCGGATTGCGTTCTTACTACTACGAGCGTTATCCCCATGAGTTCTCCGGCGGACAGCGTCAGAGAATTTGTATCGCACGCGCCCTTTCCGTTCAACCTAAGCTGGTGATCTGCGACGAGCCCGTTTCCGCCTTGGACGTATCCATCCAGGCGCAGATCATCAACCTGTTAAAGCGTCTCCAGCAGGAAATGAACCTTACCTACGTGTTCATTTCTCACGATCTTTCCGTGGTCAAATTTATTTCCGATAAAATCGGCGTAATGTATCTGGGCTCAATGGTGGAGTTCGGAACCAAGGAAGAGATTTTCGCAAACCCATTGCATCCCTACACCCAGGCACTTTTCTCCGCGATCCCTTACCCGGATCCCGATGTGAAGATGAACCGTATTATTTTAAGCGGAGACATCCCTTCTCCTGCAGATCCTCCCAAAGGATGCCGTTTCCATACACGGTGTCCCCACGCGAAGGAGATCTGTAAGGAGGTCACGCCGGAATACAAAGATTACGGCAACGGCCACCACGCCGCCTGCCATCTGCTGAACCAGCAAGGATAACGCTTCCATGAGAAAGAACAAAACGAAAAAAGAAAAAATACGTTATATCGACGATGGTAGAACCATAGCGGATATGTCTTCTGTATCCGCCGGTAGAAATCGCTGGGGGAGCGGTACCGTTTCCACCTTCGGCGATATCTGGCGCACCTATTGGCGTGCCGTCCGTATGATGCTTTTGCCCACGCTTGTGGCAGTCGGCATTCTTTCCGTTGCCTTTCTCATCGTGGCATTGATATTCTGGCTTGCTTAAAATCTAACACTCACCTATCAGGGAGGAATTGAAACATGAAAAAAAGACTTTACAGAAAGCACGGGCTGCTCGCATTGCTCCTGCTTCTTGCAATCTGTCTTCCTTTGCTTGCATCCTGCAGTGAAGCGATCGAGACTTCGGTCGATACCGGCTCCGATGAAAGCTCTTCCGAGGAAGGCTCCGGCAATTACACCGTTCATATCGAAACCGCAGGCGGTATGCCCATGGCAGATACCGACGTGTATATTTACGCAGATTCTTCTCTTGCAGATATGAAGGATTTTGCCAAAACGGATGCCAACGGTGACGTATCCTTCAACCTTCCCGGCAGTAACGATTACGCAATCGTTCTTACCGGCGTGAAGAAGGGCTACGAGACCGAGAGCTTCTATTCTTTCAACGGTACCTCTGCAAGCATCGTTTTGACCTCCTCTTTGGTTAACGACGAGGATCTTTCTTCCGCGGTTCTCGGCGTGGGTGATATCATGTATGATTTCACCGTTACCACCTCCGAGGGCACGGAGATGACCCTTTCCGAGGTTTTAGAAACCAAGAAGCTGGTGATCTTGAACTTCTGGTATACCGATTGTACCTGGTGCTTGGAGGAGTTCCCTCTGATGAACCAGCTCTACGGCGAATACAAGAATGATATTGAGATCATCGCTCTGAACCCCATCAACGACGCTAACGCTGTAAAGACCTTCAAGGCGCAGAATGGCTTGGATTTTCCTATGGTTTCCTGTCCCTCTTCTTGGGCGCAAAGCTTTGGCGTTTCCAATTATCCCACCTCCGTATTCATTGACCGGTACGGTATGATCAGCGTGGTGGAGGTTGGCGCTATCATCAGCAAGCGTCCCTTCCTATGCGCCTTTGACCACTTCCTTGCCGACGTATACAAGCAAAAGATCTGTACCGGTGGCATCGGAGATCTTGTGACCCAGGTGCTTCCCACCTACACCATGGATAGCTCTGAGAACATTG
>JAFYNA010000180.1 GCA_017549925.1 Clostridia bacterium
AACGGTATTAAGGAACTTATCGCTGCAGTAGTTCTCTTCATCAGCGGTAACTACGAGATCGGCGATTATCCCACAGCATACACATTCCTCGGTGCTCTTACAGCATTCGAAGATGATGATGCTGGTAACGGCGAAGTTCTCAACAAGGCACTCTCAAGACTTGATGGTATCATCACTCGTGAAGCAGTTAAACTTGTTCCGATGTTCATCGGTGAAGATGCAACTGGCATCCTCAAGACTCTCCGTGATGCTTGCACAGCAGATGGTGTAAACCCTGCCGGCAGAAGGTTCTGCGCTTCGTCACGGACGGTGATCTCTATGCCCTCCAGGGGCTTGCCCACAGAACCCATGCGGAAAGCCTTATGGGTGTTCACGGCGCAGACGGTAACCGTTTCCGTCAGCCCGTAGCCCTCCAGCATTCTGCCAACGGAGCCTGCCCACTCCATCAAGGCGTTGAAGTTTTCGATGAGGCTGGGCGGCACGTTGTCCCCGCCCACGAAGGCGCACTCGATATGGGAAAGATCGCCCTCCTCAAAGGCGGGATGCTTCATCAGCTTTTGGTACAAAAGGGGCACGCCAAGGATCACGTTCACCTTGCCGCTGTGGATCCATTTCAAGGTTTTTGCCACGTCAAACTTGGTCATCAAGGCGGAGGTAGCCCCCCAATACAAGGGCGCGTGGATGCCCATCCCCAGCCCAAAGCCGTGGAAGGCGGGCAGTACCGCCAGAATGCTCTTCCCCGCGATGCCGTAGGGCAACAGACCGTCGGAACGGGCAACCAGGTTGTTCAGCGCATCGGCGGAAAGCTCGATGATCTTGGAAGCCCCCGTAGTGCCCCCCGAATGGAGGTAGAGGCAGGTCTCGGACTGTTTTCTTTCGGAATAGGTATGATCCTCTTTTTCCCTGCGGTAGTCCTCTAAGTCGTAAAGCCCATCCTTCCCCTTGGCCTTGCCGTACTTTACATAGCAAAGGGTCTTCATCAGAAAAGAAACGTCCGCCATGGGGTTGGCAAAGGCGGTGGGAATGCCGCTTTGGGCAAAGGCGTCCCCGTGGCTGTTCACCAGGGTGGAAAGGGCAACGATCAGCTTGCTGTCCGTCTCCCTTGCGGTACGTAAGATCTCCTGCACGGGAGACAAGGGATGGATAATGTTCAGTACCGCGCCGATGGCGTTTAAGGCGTAGAGGGCGTAGATCCCGGTGGGCACGTTGGGAAGAGACAGGGTGACCACGTCCCCCTCCCGCACGCCCAAGCGGCGGCAGAAGGACACCATCTTGCGGATATTGGCAAGAAGCTCCTTGTAGGTAACTTCCTTGTTTTCAAAACGAATGGCGATTGCCTCCGAGGATGCGTGCCGCAATAAACTTCTGTACATAAATGACTTCCTTATAACGCCAATTCATATCCCAGGCACAGGAACACCGCCGCGGCGATCACCGGGAACAGCACCTGATGGGCAAAGTACACCACCAAGCTGTGGCGACCGATAAAAGTAAGGGGATTGTTGTGATAGCTCTTGAACACCAAGGATCTTTTCTCGTGATAAAACTGCTTGCCCAGGAAAACACCGATGAAGATCTGCCCTGCGGTGGAGGGCAAAGCGAAGCAATCGGAGCCGCATTCCGCAAGGCCGACGATGGCTTTCCCAAGCAAAGGGAACAGCTCGGCGTTCTTGTAAGACACAAAGCCTACGTTGTATTGCTCGATCCAAATACCTGCGCCCACCAGCAGGACCCCCAAGGCCAGGTAGATCCATTTGTTGGTGTGAAGCTTTTCCAAAACGCCCACCAAAAGCAAGCTCAAGGCAATGGCGTGGAGCACGCCGAAGGCGATGGTCATATTGACGCTTCCGGTGAAATATCCCGCTCCCCAGGTGGCGACGGTAAGCCCCATGGCAACCGCCAAAAGCTTGGCACCTCTGGCCAAATTGCTGCGGGAGAAGGAGCTGCAGATGCCCGTCAAGGCGAAGAAGAAAAAGATCACCACCACCCGGACGGTAACGCGCACGTCCCAATACCAATACTCCAGCCCCAAAAGGCGAAGATCCAAGGGGTACTCCTTGATGAGCCCCGGGAGAAGCCCCCAAAAATCGTACATCAAATGGTCAAGCATCATCAAAAGCACCGCAAATCCGCGGAGCAGATCCAGCTCCATGGCGCGATTTTTCAGCCGTTCCTTCATTGGGGCACCTCCTTGTATGGGTAAGATGGGCATAGTATAGCACACTCTGTTCCGTTTGTCAATTTTTTCATACAAAAAGGATGGTTTCTTCTTGACAAACGGCGGATAAAAGGGTAAAATGTGGGTAGATTCCCCAATATTTTACGGAGGTTTTTTACAATGGACAGAAAAATTCGCGTTGGTATCATCGGATGCGGCGGTATCGCAGGCGCACATATCGTTGGTTATAAGTCGATCCCCCATCTGGCAGAGGTAGTTGCTTGCTGTGACTTGGATGCAGGCAAGGCAGAGAGATATGCCAAGAACAACGGCATTCCCACCTTCTACACCGATTATAAGGAAATGTTTGAGAAGGAGAATTTGGACGCCGTTTCCGTTTGTACCTGGAACGCCGCTCACGCTCCCGCTACCATCGACGCGCTGAACGCAGGCATCAACGTGCTTTGCGAGAAGCCCATGGCAATGAATACCCAGGAAGCTTTGGCAATGAAAGAAGCTGCCGAGAAGAACGGCAAGCTGTTGATGATCGGCTTCGTTCGCCGCTTCGGTAACGATGCAGACATCCTCAAGAAGTTCATCGACGAAGGCACCATGGGTGACGTTTATTTTGCAAAAGCCACCTATCTCCGCCGCAACGGCTTCCCCGGCGGCTGGTTCGGTGATAAGGAATATTCCGGCGGCGGCCCCCTCATCGACTTGGGCGTTCACGTTATCGACCTTTGCCGTTATCTGGCAGGCGGCCCCAAGCCCGTTTCCGTTTACGGCGTAACCTACGGCAACCTCGGCCCCAACCGTGCGGTTTCCGCAGGCAAGCAGCAGTGGCACGCCTCCAAGAACGCTTTGGGCATCGACTTCAAGTACACCGTTGAGGATTTCGCTACCGCGCTTATCCGCTTTGACAACGGCATGACCATCAGCGTAGAGGCTTCCTTCAACCTGAACATCAAGCACGATATCGGCAACATCGAGATCTTCGGCACCAAGGGCGGCGCCCGCGTTGACCCCCAGATCGAGCTGTTCACCGACATGAACGGTATGTTCGTGGACGTTCGTCCCTCCGGCGATACCGCTCTCAACTTCGACGGCTTGTTCTCCCGCGAGGTAGGCCACTTTGTGGAATGCGTTCGCGACGGCAAGAAGTGTATCTCCCCCGCAGAGGACGGCGTGACCCTGATGCGCATCCTGGATGCCATCTACAAGTCTGCTGAGACCGGCGAGGACGTTAAGATCGAGTATTAATTTGCGAGAAAAAGGAGCACTCTTCGTGCTCCTTTTTGATGAAAAAAGGCGGTACGGTTATGAGGCATACGAAAACAAGCATCGTTTTCACCGGGGATATCGGTTTCGATCGGTATATGGCGGGCAAATGGGAGGACGAGGAGCTGATCTCCCCCTCTCTGCTGGCGTTCTTGCAAAGCGGAGACCATCTCTGCATCAACGTGGAGGGGGCGTTGATCGACGCCCAAGACGACGGCACCCGCGGGGTGTTCTTCCACAGCATGAACCCAAAGGCCGCCCCCTTCTTCCGTAAGCTGGGCGCGAATATCTGGAGCATCGGCAACAACCACACCATGGACGCAGGAGCGGCCGGCGTGGTCAGCACCATTGCCCGCGCCAAGGAAAACGGCGCTGTGACCTTCGGTGCGGGGCTGAACGAAGCGGAAGCCTCCGAGCCTGTGTATTTAGAGGGCGCGGGAGGCATCGGCATCTTTGGGGTGAGTTACCTTGCAGAATGTATTCCCGCCACGGAGACGGAAGCGGGGATCTTCCGCTGGAACAACATGGAGTACATCAAAAAGCGGATCGACGAGATCAAAGCCAAATGCCGCTGGTGCGTGGTGGTTGCCCACGGCGGTGAGGAGTTTGCCCCCCTGCCCAACCCTTACACCCGTGACAGATATCTGAAATTTTTGGAGCTGGGCGCGGACGTGGTGGTAGGTCACCATCCCCACGTGCCGGAAAACTATGAGATCACCCCGGAGGGAAAGCCTATCTTCTATTCCCTGGGCAATTTTATCTTCGACACCGATTACCAGCGGGTGCATCCCTACACCGACGGCGGCGTGGTGCTGAAGCTGGAGTTCACGGAGGACGCGTTGACCTTCTCCGCCGCAGGCACGAAGATC
>JAFYNA010000021.1 GCA_017549925.1 Clostridia bacterium
ACGTCTTTGCAGACCTGGGTAGAAACGCCGATCTGCAGGAGCAGTGGGTACGCGGCATGCTGGATTGCTTCCGCAACAACCAAGATCCCGCCAACGCCTTCTGCAAGAACATTAAGCTGGCCATCTGGTTCTCTGCCAACGACTACGCGGATGCCGACGGTGACGGCAAGTATGACGAGATCACCAACTACCTGAAGCTGGACGAGGGTGCTATGGGCGCCATCAAGGCCATCGGAGAATATCTGAAAGAGAACTAAACAACGCAAACCGCCTCTTTGAAAAAAGGGGCGGTTTTTCATCCATGAACCATTAACCAATTTCAAAAAGTCATACTATATAAACGAAAGCTTTCAAGAACCCTCCAAAGGAGCCCTCTTATGACCTCAGAACGAGCCTCCGCGCTGTTATCGGAAAATTTAACCGCCATCTACGGCTACGCCTTCGGCAAGCTCTACAATAAGGACGACGTAGACGACTTGACGGGAGAAATTGTCTGCCGCGTGCTTTCTGCCGTCGGGCGGCTGGAAAAGGAAGAAGCCTTCTGGGGCTTTGTGTGGAGAATTGCGGAAAACACCTTCTGCGACTACTTAAAAAAGAAGAAGCAAGCCCATATCCCCACAGAGGAGCTTCCCGCCACAGAGGTATCCCCCTCGGCAGAGGATACCTATCTTTCTGCCGCAGAAGAAACGGATGCGCTTTACCGCCTGCGCAGAGAGCTGGCGTTGCTTTCCAAAACCAACCGCGAGGTATGTGTGGCGTATTACATGGGAGGAAAGAGCTGCTCCGAGATTGCAAGAGAACAAGACATCAGTGTAGAAATGGTGAAATATCACCTGTTCAAAACGCGAAAATTGTTGAAAGAAGGAATCGGTATGACAAGAACCTTAGGCGAAAAAAGCTACAACCCCGGTGTGTTCCGCGTGGACTTCTGGGGCGATCGCAACGAATATTGGGAGCTGTTCCAACGCAAGCTCCCCGGCTCCATCGTTTTGGCGGCCTATTACACCGCCATGACGGCTCGGGAGCTTTCTCTGGAAACAGGCGTCCCCATGGCGTACTTAGAGGACGAATTGGAGATCCTCACAAGGGTCGGGGCACTGAAAAAGGACGGTCAGCAGTACCGCACCAATTTGCTGATCTTAACGGACGACTACGAAAAGGAGTTCGTCTCCAAAACCATCCATATCTACAAGCCCTTGGCGGAGAAGCTGTTTGCGGAAGCCAAGGCGTTGTTGCCCGCTGTTCGCGCTTTGGACTTCCGCGGGAACGACTATGACAACAACCGCTTGCTGTTTGCTCTGCTGAACATTACCTTCACGCAGGGCTGGTTGAAAGCGAAGGAGGTTTCCCCCGTGGGAGAATTGCCTCCTCTGCCCTCCGGGAACGGGGTGGGCTGGGTGTTTGGATACGACAACGATTATACCAACCACCACTTCATCGGCGTAACCATGCAAACCTACAACAAAGCTTGGAACGCATGGTATTCCGCCGAGAATTACAGAGTGCTGGAGAGTGTCCAGCGTTACGATCACGCCTGCTTCCGCGCAAAATCCGAAGCCCTTTGTGATGCCATCCTGGGCAAGGAATCCGCCCAGGAGGAATGGATCTTATCCTACTTAGCCGGGGAGAACATCGTCTTCCGCGAGGGACGGATGCTGACCCCCAACTTCCCCGTATTCCAAAAGGAAGTTTTCGAGGAGCTGGTTGCCCTTTTGGAGCCCTTGATTCGTCAGACGGCAGACTGCATGATCCAAGTTTCGGAGAAGGCGGCAGTCACGCTGGCAGAGCACGCGCCCCCTGCCCTGCGGGAGCAATGTGACCCCATCGCCAAGATCCATCACCGCTTGGACGTGGCGGCATTCTTGCTGGAGTCTTTGATAGGAGAGGGTCTCCTCACCCTCCCCGCAGAGAAAACGCCCCTTTGCATCTGGGGTGTGCGGGAAACGTATTAAAACGCAAAAAGAGAACCGAAAAAAGCTTTCGGTTCTCTTCTTTTTACTCTTCGATTTTTGCCTTGCGGGCAAAGATGGCGCGGATCTTCTCCGCAGGGAACTTGGGCACGCGGTCATAGGTATAGAGACCGTTCTGCTCCTGCTCGATATCCGTGAGCTGGGTATAGCAGAGTCCACAGATACGGGGATGATCCAAGAAGACGTCCATGCATCCCTTTAAGCGGGCGAGGAAATCCTCCTCCGTTTGGGGAATGCCGCCGTAACCCCAGCCTCCGTTCACCGCCCAGCCGATGCCGCCGCACTCGCTGATGAACACGGGAAGCCCGGGAGTGTAGTGCTGGCGATTTGCAAAATTATCCGCAGGGGCGCCGCCCTTCTCAAACTCCACATAACGCTCCCGCAACGCCACGGGGTCTCCCAAATAATCGTGGAGATCATAAACGTCCGTCACCACGTGGAAGTTGCCGCTGGTATCAATGCAAGGGCGGGTGGGATCTATGGCCTTGGTGGTGTGATAGATCAACGCCAGAAGCGGATCGTACTGCTTCCGTCCTGCCTGATCCCAGGTCTCGTTGAAGGGACACCAGCCGATCACGGAGGGATGGTTGAAATCCCGCTTCACCTCTGCGATCCACTCGGGCAGGATGCCGTAGATGCTCTCCGGGCGGGAGTGATCCAAACCCCAGTTGGGATACTCGCCCCAAACCAAATAGCCCTCTTTGTCGCAATGGTAAAGGAACCGCTCCTCAAAAACCTTCTCGTGGAGCCTTGCGCCGTTGAAGCCCAAGGCCTTAGAAAGCAAAATGTCGCCGTGCAACGCCTCGTCGGAGGGGGCGGTGTAAATACCCTCGGGATAGAAGCCCTGATCCAGCACCATGCGCATAAACACGCTCTTGCCGTTCAGCAGGAATTTATCCCCTACAAAAGCCACGCTCCGCAGAGCAAAATAACTGTTTACCGCGTCGGTGCCGTAGCAAAGCTGCAGGTCGTAAAGTCTGCCCGCTCCCACCTCCCAGAGATGGATGCTGTTTAAGGGCACGGTCAGGGTGAATGCCCCCTGCACCTCCTCAGCGGCGGCACAGCCCACTTCTTTCCCCTCGTAGAAAGCAGTAGCCGTCAGCGCCTCGCAACCCTCAGCGAAGCCCTGGATCACCAGCACGCCATTCTTTTCATCGGGGTAATACCGAGCCTCCCGCAGGAACGCTTTGGGAGTGAACTCCAGCCAAACCGTCTGCCAAATGCCGGTGGTGCGGGTATAGTCGCACCCATGTGAATGGTATTCCTCGCTTTGCTTGCCGCGGGGGATCATGGGGTCTCGCTCGTCATCGGTTACAAACAAGGTCAGCACATTCTCCCCGGGAGCCAAATAGGCGGTGATCTCAAAGGAAAAGGACACGTAGCCTCCGCTATGCCGCCCCACTTCCTTGCCGCCTACAAACAGAACGCAATCGTGATCCACCGCGCCGAAATGCAGGAAGACTCGCCCGAGAAGCTGTTCCTCGGTGATCTCCACGGTACGGCGATACCATGCGCCCAAAATAAAATCCTTATATTCCACCC
>JAFYNA010000022.1 GCA_017549925.1 Clostridia bacterium
TCCTCACAATACGGGGTGCAGGGGGACGGGTCCCCTGCCGGGGTGTGGGGCGGTGCCCCACGACAAAAACCACAAAATCAAAACAAAAAACATAGAAAGGCGCACGGCAGCCCGTCGTGCGAACGGAAATGCAAACCATGAGAAATCAAGAAAAAACAATGGAAAAGATCGTTGCCTTCTGCAAAGGCAGAGGCTTCGTCTTCAGCGGTAGTGAGATCTACGGCGGTCTGGCAAACACCTGGGACTACGGCCCCTTGGGTGTAGAGTTCAAGAACAACGTTAAGGCGGCTTGGAAGAAGAAGTTCGTCCAGGAATGCCCCTACAACGTAGGTCAGGATTCTGCCATTCTGATGAACCCCCAGGTGTGGGTGGCATCCGGCCACGTCACCACCTTCAACGATCCGCTTATCGACTGTAAGGCTTGTAAGATGCGTCACCGCGCAGACAAGCTCATCGAGGATTACAACGCAGAGAACAACATTACCGACGTAGTTGTGGAATCCATGACCAACGAGGACATGGTTGCCTACATCCGCGATAAGGGCGTTACCTGCCCCGGATGCGGCAAGCACGACTTCACCGACATCCGTAAGTTCAATCTGATGTTCAAGACCTTCCAGGGCGTTACCGAGGACAACGCGGCTACCGTGTACCTCCGTCCCGAGACCGCGCAGGGTATCTTTGTCAACTTCAAGAACATTCAGCGTACCACCCGTAAGAAGGTTCCCTTCGGCGTAGCGCAGATCGGTAAATCCTTCCGTAACGAGATCACCCCCGGTAACTTCACCTTCCGTACCCGTGAGTTCGAGCAGATGGAGCTGGAGTTCTTCTGCAAGCCCGGCACCGAGCTGGAATGGTTCAGCTACTGGAAGGAATTCTGCCATCAGTGGCTGTTGGATCTGGGCATGAAGGACGAGAACCTCCGTACCCGTGACCACGACCCCGCAGAGCTGGCATTCTATTCCAACGCAACCACCGACTTCGAGTTTATGTTCCCCTTCGGTTGGGGCGAGCTGTGGGGCGTTGCTTCCCGTACCTCCTATGACCTGACCCAGCATCAGAACGTTTCCGGTCAGGATATGACCTATTTCGATCCCGAGACCAACGAGCATTACATCCCCTACGTAATCGAGCCCTCTCTGGGCTGTGACCGTGTGGCGTTGGCGTTCCTGATCGATGCCTACGACGAAGAGGATATCGGCACTCCCGAGAAGCCCGACGTACGTACCGTGCTTCGCCTCCACCCCGCGCTTGCACCCTTCAAGGCGGCAGTTCTGCCCCTTTCCAAGAAGCTGGCAGGTCCCGCACAGGAGATCTACGCAGATCTGTGCAAGCACTTCATGGTAGATTATGACGAGGCAGGCTCCATCGGTAAGCGTTACCGCCGCGAGGACGAGATCGGTACTCCCATCTGTATCACCTACGACTTCGAGAGCGAAAACGACGGTTGTGTTACCGTTCGTGACCGTGATACCATGGAGCAGATCCGTGTTCCGATCGCAGACCTGAAGAAGGTAATCGAGGAGCGCATCGCATACTAATCAGAAACAGGGTAGGTCGTTGTTTATGAGTGACGCACTGCAATTGATCGAAGCCGGCCTTTCCTCCGGCTCCAAAGCACAAAAGAAGATCGGTAAATACCTTTTGGAGAATTACGCCACCGCCGCAGGCATGACTGCCGCAAAGCTTGCTGCCACTGTGGGCACTTCGGAATCCACCGTGGTGCGTTACGCGGCAGACTTGGGCTATCGGGGTTACCCGGAGCTGCAGGCGGCGTTGAAGGAATCCATCCGCGGCACCTTGACCTCCTTGCAGCGCATGGAGCTTTCCGGTACCGCTACCGGCGGGGAAGCCTTCTACCGCAGTATGCGGGCGGATATGGAGAACATCAAGAAGACCTTGGCGGAAACGGACGTGCATATTTTCGACTTGGTTGCCGAAAAGCTGATCGCCGCGCGGCGTATCTACATCATCGGCGCCAGAAGTGCTACCTCCCTGGCCATGTTCCTGGAGTTTTATCTTACCCAGCTCTTTGACGACGTGCGCTTGGTGCAGACTGTGGCGGGCGGTGAAGTCTTTGACCGTATGCTCTCCGTAAACGAAGAGGACGTGGTCATCGGCATCTCCTTCCCCCGGTATTCCCGCCGTACCTTGGATGCCTTGGATTTCTCCAAGAAGAAGGGTGCTTACGTAGTGGGTATCACCGACAGCGATTACAGTCCCTTGGCCTCTCTTGCGGATGCCGCAGTGTACGCCCACAACGAGAACGATTGCTTTGTGGATTCCTTAGTGGCTCCCATGGCGGTTCTCAACGCTATCATTGCCGCAGTGACCGCAAAGCGCCCCGAGGAAAGCGTTGCCCGCCTTTCCGAGATGGAACAGATCTGGGACGAATACAACGTCTACAAAACCAATAAGTAACACAAAAATACCGCCGGGATCACTCTCGGCGGTGTGCTTTTGTTGACAAACGTCCTCTCCCGTGTTATACTGTAAAAAAGGATGCAAGGAGGTTTCCGTATGTGGGGCGCAGTTTGCGGTGACGTGATCGGCTCGTATTACGAGGTTCATTGTACCAAGGAATATGACTTTCCTTTTGTGCGGGAAAGCACCTTTACCGACGACAGCGTGCTGATCGCCGCTGTTTGCCGCGCCATTCTGGAGGATCCCCGTCCCGTGGGGCGGTTTTCTTTGGGGGAGCGGGCACGGCAGTACGCCGCTCAATACCGCAGGTTCTATTCCTTCTTTCCCCACGCGGGATTTGGAAATATGTTCGCCGACTGGGCGAAAAACGGCGGCGGGAAAACCGTGCGGAGCTACGGCAACGGCGGAGCCATGCGGGTGATCCCCATCGGCTACGCCTACGATACCCTGGAGCAGACCCTCTTGCAGGCAAAGGCAAGCTGTCTGTCCACACACCGTCACAGAGAGGCGGTCAAGGGCGCGCAAGCCGTCGCCGCCTGCGTCTATCTGGCACGGCATAAGGCAAGCAGGGAAGAGATCCGAGACTACGTCCGTAAGCATTTTTACCCCTTAAAGGAATCCCTCGGAGAACTGCGGGAGTCCCACGTGTTTGACAGCCGCACCTCCTATAGCGTACCGCCCGCCATTCAAGCCTTTTTGGAATCCCACGATTACGAAAGCGCCGTCCGCAACGCCGTTTCTTTGGGTGGAGACGCAGACACCCAGGCCTGCATTGCCGGCGGAATTGCCGAGGCGTTCTACGGAGAAGTGCCGTCCCATATTTTGCGTTTTTGCACCTCCCGCGTGGATCTTACCATTCGCAAAACGCTGGAAGAGTTTCGGGAAAAGTATACGTAACACAAAAACACCGCCGGGATCACTCTCGGCGGTCGATTTTATCTTGCTTGACCCAAAGCTTTTCTTGATGGATCCTGCGGCTTCGCAGAACTGCCAATAGGCAGACCAGTGCGGAAGAATGTGCTGTCGTGTCAATATGCTCAACGCACTTCTTTCACCGTCTACCGGCCTTCAGCTTTTTCAGCTTCTTCTTATTCCCCGGGCGGTGGACGGCGGCGGTGAGGCTTCCCAGCAGGGTGGCAAGCAACAGCACCCCCAAGGGCAAGAGCCGATCCATGGCAGACCTTCCTTCTGCGGCAGGGAAGAAAAAGGACATCACCGTCATGGTCAGTAACAGCATTCCCCCGCAGAGGAACCCGCCCAAATAGGGATTTCTCCCGATCCCCTTGCTTTTGTTTCCCGCTAACAGCGCACCGGGATACCCTCCTCCGAACAAAGCCGCCATGGCGGCGGGGAGTGCCGTCCCTCCGGGGGCAGGGCTTTTGATCCCCAGATACGCTCCCAGCGATGCAATGATCAGCAACAATACAATGCCCAGCAAAAAGCCTGTCCCGCCTGCTTTTAACAAAGGGCCTGCGCCGCCTTCCGCGGCATTTCTTCTACCGGTCGGTTTTTTCACGTTTCATCCCGTTCCTTTCATCACATATCTATGAAGAACCTGCCATCGGTATGCAAAAAACCATTGACAACCTTCGCTGTTTGGGGGTATAATGAAGAAAAATGCGGGAGAGGGCTATATGTTCACCATCGAGAGACACAGAGAGATCGATTCCACCAACAACCGCGCCAAGCTGCTGGCGGCAGAAGGGAAGCGGAACATTTGCGTGGTGGCAGACCGCCAGACCGGGGGCAGAGGCCGCATGGGCAGACAATTCTTTTCTCCCGAGGGGAGCGGGCTGTATTTCTCCCTGCTGATCTCTCCCACGGTAAAAGGGGAGGACAGCGCTTTGCTGACCACCTTTGCCGCCGTTTGTGTGGCAGAGACCTTGGCGGAGTTGACGGGAGTAAGTGCCGCCATCAAATGGGTCAACGACGTTTATATGAACGGCAAGAAGATCTGTGGGATTCTCACGGAGGGAGCGCTGAACTATGAAAACGGCACCTTCGATTACGCCGTCATCGGCGTGGGGATCAATGTGGGGAGAACGGCTTTTTCCACAGAGCTTTCCGCCATCGCCTCCGACGTGGAGACGGAAACGGGCGTGAAGCTGAATAAGGATCTTCTGCTGGAACGTCTGCTGGAGCGCTTTGCTCACATGGAGTCTGCCTTGGCACAAGGAGACTTTATGGAGGCCTACCGCAAGAGATGCTTCGTTTTGGGGAAGGACGTGACCGTGACCCGCGGCAGTGAAATCTTTGCCGCCAAAGCGTTGGACGTGAACGCCAAGGGAGAGCTTCTGGTAGAGGCGGCAGGGGAGAGAATGACCTTGTCCAGCGGAGAGGTTTCGGTAAGAGTGTAAAAAACAAAAGGAGCCTTGCAAGGCTCCTTTGACTTTTATGGTCAGTCGGCTTTGGAGAAATCCTCTTTCCCTGCGCCGCAGAGGGGGCAAGTGAAATCCTCGGGCAGATCCTCAAAACGGGTGCCGGGCTCAATGTCATATTCGGGTGCACCTGCCGCTTCGTCGTATTCCCATCCGCACAGCTCACAAACGTACTTTGTCATAAACTGATCAACCTTTCTGTATCAAAATATTGCTTGCGACAGTATAGCCTATCCCCCTGCCTTTTGTCAAGGGGAAAAAGATCATTTTTTGAAAACGAAAAAGCGAAAATGAGGACGGCGGGTGTTTTTCGGTTTGTCCTTGACAAGGGACGTAAAATAGAGTATAATAAACTGATTATACGTTCATACTGCGGCAATGCGCCGCATAGAGTAGATAGGATCATCGGTTTTTTGAGAAGGGGAGCATTATGAATTTGTTGGAAGCTGTTTTGTACGGCGTGTTGCAGGGGATCGCGGAATTCCTGCCCATCTCCAGCTCGGGGCATCTGTCCTTAGCCCATAACTTCTTCGGCACAGAGGGCGTGCAGTATCTGGCGTTTGACGTGTTGCTCCACTTGGCAACCTTGTTTGCGGTGCTGATCATGTACCGCAAGGAGGTGTTCCTCATCGCCAAGGGCTTCTTCACTCTGATGGGGAAGCTGTTCACCGGAAAACTTAAGAAATCCCCCTTGGACTTTGGCGAGAAACTGTTTTTGATGCTTTGCGTGGCGTCTATTCCTTTGGTACCTGCGGCGTTGCTCTCCGATTACGTGGAGGCCGTAGGCGGGATCAGCTGGATCATCGGCTGTCTGTTGATCTTCAACGGCGTGATGCTGTGGTGCAGTGACCGCTTGGCGGAGGGAAAGATCAATCTGGAGGCCGCAGGATGGCTCCGTCCTTTTTTGGTGGGATGCGTGCAGATGATCGGTGTCTTGCCCGGAATTTCCCGTTCCGGCTCCACCATTACCGGCGGCAGACTGGTGGGCTTTAACCGCGAGGACGCGGTGCGCTTCTCCTTTTTGATGTCCATGCCCGCGATCTTGGGTGCTTGCGTGCTGGAGCTGCCGGATTTCTTTGCGGAGGGAATGCCCTCCCAGCTGGTGCTTCCCTGCATCGGCGGCGCACTGACCGCTTTCGTGGTAGGTCTCGGCGCCATCAAGCTTTTGCAATTTTTTGCCCGTAAGAAGGGCTTTACCGTGTTCAGCGTGTATACGGTGCTGGTGGGCGCGGCGGCAGTGATTGCCGATCTGTGTCTGTAAATCCTATTTTAGTATCAATCGTAAGGAAGTGATTTTATGGCAAAGACCACCAAAACGAAAAAGAAATCCACCGCCTCCAAGGGGAACAACAAGAAGAACTCCCGCAGTGCCCCTGCTCGCGAGGAGGTACGTACCCGACAGTATCAAGCGGTGGTGCGGTACGGCATCGGCTTTTTTGCCCTGTTCTTGATCATCACCTTCTTCCCGGGGATCGACTCCGGTGTTCTGGGCGGTGTGCGCGAGATCTTTAAGGGCTTGTTCGGCTTTGGCTATTATTTTGCCCCCTTCTTTATGCTGATCGGGGTGTTCCGTTGGAGCCCCAAGCAGAAAAACAGCACCAATGCCGCCAAGGCGGTTCTGCTGTTCACCGACTTTCTGTTTCTTTTGTGCTTGATCCATCTCATTGCCGTAAAGACCACCCAGCCCGTGGCCTTTGGCGATGCGGTAAAGAGCTTTGACGGCTTGTATCTTTCCGGTAAAGCCATGTCCTCTGCGGGTGTCGTTGGCGGCTTCTTCTGCGCCCTGGTTGCCCGTGTGATCGGTTGGGTCTCCACCGCCATTCTTGCGGTGCTGGGTGTGTTTATCACCACTGTGCTTTTGTGCGGCAGTACCCCCGTGGCAACGCTGAAGAGCATCTATAACTTCTTCAAAAACCTCACCCTTTCCGACGAGGATGACGAGGACGAGGTAATCCCCCTCGAACCCGCTCCCGCGTCTAAGAAGAAAACGCCCGCTATCCCCAAGGATCCCCCTGCCCCCAA
>JAFYNA010000023.1 GCA_017549925.1 Clostridia bacterium
TCCCAAGGTGACCCCGGGAGAGAAGGTGTTCTCCTTCGCCGCAGGCATGGTGGCAGAGAACAAATACTTCCCGTATTTGCAAAGGTTCAGATCCCCGCATTTTTCCACGGTGCTTTCCAGGAAATCCTCCAGAACCCTCAGCTCCTCAAAAGGGATATGCTCCCTTCCGTCGGCAAAAGCGGGAGTGTCTCTGCGAACGCCCTCTTCCTTCCGCAGCAAAAGCGCCACGAACTGCCCCTCCCCCGCCGCTTTGTGGGGGTAAAATCTGCGGGCAAAGGGCATATTCACGCCGGGAGAGGATACCTTTTGCAGTCGATCGGGCAGCTCCAGCAAGGCGAAATCCGGGAACTCCTCCAAACACGCCTCCACCGTGCCCTCGTTCTCCTCCACGGAGAAGGTGCAGGTGGCGTAGAGCAAATAGCCGCCGGGGGCAACCGTCTGCGCCGCGTAATGCAGGATCTCCCGCTGTCGTTCCGCACAGAAGGCGGGCGCGTTTTCCGACCATTCCGAGGGAGCATTCTCGTATTTGCGGAACATTCCTTCCCCGGAGCAGGGAGCATCCACCGTCACCAGATCAAAGAAGTCAGGATACCAGGATGCGATCCGCTTGGGATCGGCGTTGGTCACCTGCACGTTCCCAAAGCCCATGCGCTCCACGTTGCTGTAAAGCACCTTGCAACGGGAGGGATTGATCTCGTTGGACACCAAAAAGCCCTCTTTCCCCATGCGGTGGGCAATCTGAACCGTCTTTCCGCCGGGGGAAGCGCAAAGATCCAGGCACCGCATCCCCTCACGGAAGGGAACGGCGGAAACGGTGGCCATGGCGGAAGGATCCTGCACGTAGAAAGCACCCGCGTGATGCAGGGGATGGTTTCCCGGCTTCTCTAAATCAAAGGTATAGCCCCCGGGCAGATGAGAGATCTCCTCTGTGGCAAAATCAAAGGGCACCTCCACCGTCTTATACAAAGCGCGGGTGGGGGATTTTTCGTATTCCGCCAAAAACGCGGGGTATTCCTCCCCCAAAAGGGCTTCCATGCGGGTCAAAAATTCTTGAGGCAACACAACGGACATAGAACTTCTCCTTGCTTTTGCAGAAAAAACGGGACTGCGCGGAAAAACGGCAGTCCCGTAAGTTTTTAAAGAGTACCGAAAATACGGTCGCCGGCATCACCCAGGCCGGGCAGAATATACGCGTGATCGTTCAATTTCTCATCCAGAGACGCCAGATAGATCGGCACGTCGGGATGATCCTCTTGGATCTTCTTCACACCCTCGGGAGCGCCTACCAAGCACATGAGACGGATATCCGTCACACCGCGCTCCTTCAGCTTGGTCAAAGCATCGGAGGCAGAACCGCCGGTTGCCAGCATGGGGTCAACCAACAAAACGGTACGGGAGGCAACGTCCGGGGGAAGCTTGCAGTAATACTCCACGGGGAGATGGGACTCGGGGTCGCGGTAAAGACCGATGTGCCCTACCTTAGCCACGGGCATCAGGGAAAGCAGACCGTCCACCATGCCCAAGCCTGCGCGGAGGATGGGAACAATGGCCAGCTTCTTGCCGGAGATGCGCTTTGCGGTCATGTTGCAGAGAGGGGTCTTGATGTTATAGTTCTCCAGAGGGAGATCACGGGTGATCTCGTAACCCATGAGCATGGAGATCTCCTCCAAAAGCTCACGAAAATCCTTGGAGCCGGTATTTACGTTTCTCATAATAGACAGCTTATGCTGAATGAGAGGATGGTCAATAACGTGAAGCTGTGCCATGTCAGATTTTCCTTTCCAAAGAAAATGCGGAAGATGGGAACGATTACTCAGCGTCCTTCTCGCGGGAGAGGATCAGATTCATCAGGATACCCATGATCAGTGCGCAAGCGATAGAGGTGATGGTGATCTCGCCAAAGGAGAGGGACAGACCGCCGATACCGCAGATCAGGATCACGGAAACAACGAACAGGTTGCGGTTCTTCTCCAGGTCAACCTTCTGGATCATCTTGAGACCGGAAACTGCGATGAAGCCGTAGAGGGCTACGCAGATACCGCCCATGACGCAAGCGGGGATGAAGTTAACGAAAGCTACGAAGGGAGCGAAGAATGCAATAGCAACTGCGCCGATAGCGGCAAATACGGTGGTGATGACGGAAGCGTTACCGGAGATAGCCACACAAGCCACGGACTCGCCGTAGGTGGTGTTGGGGCATCCGCCGAAGAAGGCACCAACCATGGAGCCAACGCCATCGCCCAGCAGAGTTCTGTGCAGACCGGGATCCTCCAGCAGATCGGTCTCGATGATGGAGGAGATGTTCTTGTGGTCAGCAACGTGCTCAGCAAATACTACCAGAGCAACGGGCATATAGGCCACTGCAATGGTGAGAACGTAATCAACAGTAAGCTCCTTCAAAGCATCCTTAGCGGTCATGAAGGTGAAGTCGGGCAGGGTAATGAAGGTTTTCAGGTTTACGCCCTCTGCCCACAGGTTGGTGAAGTTGGAGAAGTCAACCAGCTTCAGTGCATCGTTACCCATCACGTCGCCGATGATGGTGAAGATGGTAGCGGCAGCAGTACCTGCCAGGATACCCATGATAAAGGGGATGAGCTTGATCATCTTCTTGCCGTAGGTGGAGCAAAGAACGGTAACCGCCAGAGCGATCAGGCCACAGATCAAAGCTACGTAGGGAGA